>JADYZQ010000179.1 GCA_020853015.1 Deltaproteobacteria bacterium | reverse complement strand
CTCGACAAGAACAATATCCACGTCGTCAGCGACAACGAGACCAAGATGAAGGCCGTGATCGAGATCCTCCAGACCAAGGCGATGCGGCGCGGGATCGACATCAAGTCGCTCTCGGTCGGCAAGATCGAGCCGGCCGGCGGCCAGCTGGTCAAGTGCGACATCAAGGTCCTCGAGGGCATCGAGACCGAGAAGGCCAAGAAGCTCACCGCGGCGATCAAGGAAAGCAAGCTCAAGGTCCAGGCCCAGATCCAGGACAACCAGGTGAGGGTCACCGGCAAGAAGCGCGACGACCTGCAGGAGGCCATCGCCCTGCTTAAAGGCCAGGACTTCGGGATTCCCCTGCAATTCAAGAACTTTCGCGATTAGGTTTAAGTCCGCCCCTCCCGGCCCCGGCGCAACTTTGCGCCTCTCCCTCCGAAAACCCCTTGTTATTTATAGAGCTTCCGCATTAGGCCCGCCCGGGCCTTTAACAGGCTCGTTTGGGTTGGGAAATTCATGACCGCTCGCATCGACAGGACTTGGTTGCCTCGCTTGGACGCGCCCGCGCGCGCCGAGCTGGAATCGCTGTCGCGCGAGAGCGATGCGGATCTGCTTGAGGAGGCTCTGCTCGCCTTCGCCGGGCGCCAAGAACGCTCGGAGCGTCCGGAAGTTGCCGCCCGCGTCTACGCCGATCTCGCCCAAAACGCCGAATCGCCGCAACATCGCGAGCGCGCCCAAAGAAACCTCGATGCCTTGGAGGGCCGCGGCCCCTGCGGCGCCCGCCCCGAGGTCTTGCTGCGCGGCCTGGCGCGGCAGGGCAGCGACCCGGTCCTGATCGGCTCGATGTTGGCGGCCGGAACGGTGTTCCGCATGGCGCGCCTCGCGACGCTCGGCCGGCTTTCGGCCAGTCCGACGGCCAATCTGGTGACGCGCGGTTTCGGGGCGCGGGCGACGGCCGGTTTGGTGGGCTTCGCCCTCGAGGCGCCGGCCTTCACCCTGGCGGGGCGCTTAGGGAACGCGGCCTTGGGAAGAGATTTGGGAGGGAGCACCCCGTCTTTCGCCAGGGAGTTGGCATCGAGCTATCTCGTGCTCGGCGGCATGAAGCTGGCGGGGTGGCTGAGCGGTTCGTTATATCGTGGCCTGGACGCCCCTGTAGGCGCCGTTCGCGAACGGTCCCTACGGACGCTGTTTCAGCAGGGCGGGATGCTCTCCGGCATCCTGTTCGGCCATTCCCTGGAAGAACGCCTCGGCCTGCGCCCGCCCCAAAGCGCCGCGCACACCCTGATCGATTCCCTCGCCATGCTTCTGCATGGACACATCGCCGGTCGCTTGGGCGGCGCGGCCTTGGGCCCGCGCTTCCGCGCCTGGGAAGGCGGCCTGGACCTTCAAACGGAGGCCTTGACTCAATCCCGCCCCCGTGCGCCTCGCCTCGCCCCGCAAGCCGTCTTGGCCCTCCCCGGAAGAGGCGAGGTCCGGATGCCAAATCTGGTCCTGATGAGCTCCCACGAGTTCGATCCCAAGCTCACGCTGCCGGGCGCAGCGCCGGCAAGGCCCGCCGACACCGAAGCGCCGGCTCCGCGGCCGGATCCCCTCGCGCCCCTGCGCGCCCCGCGCCTCCTGCGCACGCGGGAGTCCAATCCCTTGGGCGACGGGCTGCGCCTGTGGAATTACGAATTGGTGCTGGAGCCCTTGGAAAACCTCCTAAACCCGGGCGCCGAGCGGGTGGTTGCGACCCGCCAGGGCCGCGAGATCCGCCTGCGCCTGGACGAAGCGTATCGCACCGCGGAGAATAACGATTTCTACAGCGGCGGCGTGCCGGCTTACGAGTTCGAGGTGATCGAGGGCCCGCATCGCGGCCGCCTGACGCTTTACTTGGAGAGCGATCGGATCCATCTCTTTTCGATTCGGACCCAAGAACCGGGAAGGGACGGCCGGGAGATGATCCCCGGCGCCGGGACCATTCTCATCGACTGGCTGGCGACCCAGGCGGCCCAGCGGGGGCAGCTCTTCTCCGTCCTGGGTATCACGGAACCGCGCATCTTCCATATCCTGAACCGAAATGCCCTCTTCGAGCCCGGCACCGCCTGGGTTGAGGCGGCGCGTTTCAAGAAGCCCTATGGAAATCGGGTGGTCGAAATCGGCAGGCTGGGCGACGGGAACTTCCTCTACCGTCACGCGGGAAAGGGATTCCATAACGCCTGGGGCCGGCCGAATTCGGCTTTGCTGCCGCCGACGCTGCGCTCCGCCGTCGCGGAGCGCGCGGGCGAGCATCCCTACGAGATCCAGGTCGATCCGCTGCGAAATTTCCTGAACCTGGGTCACGAGGCCGTGATCGCGCGCCGGGACGGCCGCGAGATCCGCGCGCGGGTGACGGGCAGCCGCCCCGCCGGCCCCGAGGACCGCTTCATGCCCGCGGGAACGCAGCTCCTCGAGCTTACGCTTAGCGAAGGCGGCGAGCGCGGCCTTTTGCAGATGTATGTCGAGCCCGGGCGCCTGATTCCGGCCAACCTGATGACCCAGGAAGGTCCTTACCGGATGCCGGCCGGGGCGGGGACCGTCGTCCTGGATTGGATCTACACCCAGGCGGCGATCCACGGGATGGAGATCCACCACCTCAACGTGAAGAATCCCCAGATCGTCCGCATCCTCTCGCGCCGCGGCTTGATGGTCCCGGAATCCGCGCGGGTGCAGGCGGGGTATTGGGATTTCGTCTACGGGACCTTCGAGCCGGAAGGCACCCTGCCGTACCGGGAAGAGGCCCTCCTGCAACACTTCGCCCCCCGGCTCTTCGCGATGTCCCCGCTCCTGCAGATCCAGGGCCGCCCCAATCCCGAAATGGTCCCGCCGGCCCTCAGGCCGAAAGCGAAGGACTGAGCCGCGTCCTTTCGAAGCAACTTTTGGCCCGCCGCGGCGAAAAGGCGCGGTCAGCTCCTATGCTAAGTATATTTCCCCAACGACTCGTTGCCGGCGCAGGGCACCGCCCGGAGAGCCGCGGTACCGCCAATTTTGCGGCCGCCGAGGTTTTGGCGCGTCCGCTCGCCTTGGCGCGGGGCGCGGTCCGCGAGGAATTGCGGGCCCTGGAGCGCGAGGGAGACCCCTCCCTGTTCCTCGAAGGGCTGCTGGCCTGCGCGGCTCGGCGGGAGGCGGCGGGGGATCTGGAGCTGGCGGGGGAGATTTATGCCTCGGTCGCCGGGACGATCCCGGGGCCCCACCAAGCCCGCGCGCAACGGGCGCTCGACGCCGTCGTCGGCCGCGGCGCGGCCGGCCCCCGGGCCGAGTTTCTCTTCCGCCGTTTCGCCGAACAGGCCTCCGATCCCGCGGCCCTCTTCGCGATGGGCGCGGCGGGCGCGGTCTTCCGTTTCACCCGCGTCGGGACCTTGGGACGCCTGGCGGTTTCCCCCGGCGCCAGTCTATTCACCCGCGGTTTCGGCGCGCGCGCGACCGCCTCGCTCGCCGGCTTCGCCCTCGAGGCCCCGGCCTTCACCCTGGCCGGCCGAGCGGCAACCGCGGTCTTGGGGCGGAATCAGGATTGGAGCGGCGGGGCCTTGGCGCGAGACTTCGCCTCCAGCTATTTGGTGCTCGGCGGCTTGAAGTTGGCGGGGTGGCTGAGTGGTTCGTTGTATCGTGGCCTGGCCGGCCCTGCAGGGGCCGTTCGCGAACGGCCCCTGCGGACGCTGTTCCAACAAACCGGGATGTTTGGCGGGATAGTCCTCGGGCACTCGTTGGAAGAGCGACTCGGGCTTCGTTCCCCTGTCGATGGCGCGACCACTCTCGTCGATTCCCTGGCCATGCTTTTGCAATTCAACGTCGCGGGCGCCTTGACGCGCCATGCCTTCGGCCCGCGCTTCTCGGCTTGGGAACGGGGCCTCGACCTGCGGGCCGAGACGCTGGCGAGCGCTCTTCCTCCGCGACTCTCCGGTCCCGGTTTCGGGGGGCCCGAGTTCGCCTGGGCCGGGCCGCCGCCGTCCCCGCCTTCCCGGCGTCCGCCGGCAGGGATCGTCCCGCCGCATGCGGCGGCGATGGCCATGCACGGCGAAGGCCTCGGTAGCGGGACTCCGCCGCCCGTCCGCCTGCCGCGAATGGGCATCCGCCGCCCGCTGGACAACTCCAGCGCGGAGCGCCTCAACCGCCAGGAGGCCGAGCGCCAGTTGCGCGCCCTGGTGCCGCGCGGCTTCGTCGAGGCCGCCGACCTCCAAAACCCTAGTTTCGTATCGCGCCTGCTGACCTGCTTCGGCGTGACCGACCATCCCTTCGACCAAGGCGCCTTCCGCAAGGGCTTCGAGATCTCCCGCGCCCACCCCGAGCGGGTGGCGCGCCTGGCCTTCGACGTGGACGAGGTCATCCTGCACTGGGCCTTTTCCCCCGCCGACCTGTTCCGCGGGACGATGGAACGCGGCGCCGAGGCGGTGTACCGTCACACCGAGCCGGGCCTCCTGGACTACCCGGCCTTCCAGACCGCGCCGGAGGTGAAGTTGAATGCCTTCGAGCGGCTCTGGTTCCACGGGGTCCAAAGGTTATTTCCGGGGCGCCTCCGCCAGCGCGTCCAGTTCCACCCCGGCGTCCGCGCCTTTCAGCTGGGGCTTCGGCTCGGCCAGGACAAGAACCTGATCATGGCGACCACCGGCCCCGCGGGGCGCATCTTGCGCCTGGCCAACGAGGACCCGGCGATGAAGATGATCTTTTTCGGCAAAGGCCCCGCCGAGCCGGTGACCATCGCCGAGGTGAGGGAGGGCCTGAACATCTACACCCGCGAGGACCTGGTCTTGGCCATGCGCGAGGCCGCGGACGGGGAGATCCGCTATCCCGAGAATCCCCTGCTCGAGAGCTACCTGGCCAAGATCCGCGAATTTCCCGGCAACGGCGTGAAGCTCAAGCACCCCGCGATCGCGCTGTTGCGCGGCAAGCGGCCTTTCGACGTCCTGGTGGACGACAGCGCCTCCACCTTCGCGATGCTGGGAGGCCTGGAGGGCTTCGCGGTCCTGCAGCCGCCCTCGGCCCGCCCCAGCCGTACCCTTAATTTCACCTTCCTCTCGCCCGATCGTTATCTGGACCGAATGGCCAACGGCTACGTGCACGAGCTGGGCGAGATCCTGGCCGGGGCCGAGCGACCCGCCTCGCGCCGGCTGGACTCCGGGATCACCGCCCCGGAGGACTATCCTTTCCAGCGCTTCGCCATCGAGATCCCCTGGGACAAGTTCGGCGCGGAATTCGTCGCTCCCAACCGGGAGTTGCGTCACCTGGGGCGCCGCCTAGCTCGAGCACTGCCCGCGGACGAGTCCGCCGCGGACGCGCGCGCTCCGCTCTCGCTCAGCGAGGTCCAGCTTCAACGCCTGACGGAGCGCTTGCACCGCGAGTTGGAGTTGTTCCTCGACGAGCGCCCCGGCACGGTCTCCGTGGAGGCCTCCCACACCGCGATGCTTAGGGATCTGGCGCAAAGCTCGCCCGAGGATTTTCAGGCGATGTTGGACCGCTATTTCTCTCCCCGTGAACAGTCCTTCCTGCCGCAGGCCTCGCGGCCTTTGGCCGAGCGGGAGGGCTTCTACCACTCCCGGCTCGCGGCCGTCATGGCGGCGAAACGGGCAGTGTGTCAGCTCCTCGGCCTGGATCCCGCCCAACACTCCCGGGAGGTCTTGATCCGCCAGGGCCGGGCGGTCCTGAGCGGCGAGGCCGCTCGACGGAAGGGCGCGGGAAATATCATGACCGCCTATGCCGACGACGGGGAGTTGGGAGTGGGGATCGCCCTGGCCGAACCCGATATTTGGAGCAGCGGGTTGGTGAGTTTTGGCCTGGGCCTCACGAACGGAAGGGTCCGTTACACGCAGCCCCACCGGCACGCCTTGGCGCAAGCCGCCCACCGGGCGACCCTTGCGACCCACGACATCCAGCAGTTCAATCACCATCGCACGGCGGAAATCGGGCGCGGGCCCGACGGCGGCTATGTCCTCAGCGGCCGCACCCTGCAGGCGGCGCGCGAGCTGCGCGGCGATGCGGGAAGCCGCGAGCCCCTCGCCGTGCGGGGCTTGGACTTCCGCTTGGGGGACGCCACCGTCGCCTTAGTGGCGGTTCCCAGCCTAGATCGGGCCCGCGGCCGCCGGGTGAGCCTGGCGCCTTTCGGTGTCGGCGAGGAATCCGCGGCCCCGCAGGCCGCGTCCTCGGAGGCGGTCTATCTTGAGGTGGACGGACGCCTCGAGCTGCCGCGAAGAAACATGAGCGTCGCGATCCTGGGCGACGTAAGCGGCATGCGCGCCGTCGCGCTCGCGCGACAGGGGCATTTCCCCATCAGTATCGAGCGCCATCCCGAGATGCTCGAGTTGATGGAGCGCCTCTTCGAAACGGAGGAGGCCGCGGCCTCCGGTAACGGCGCGGGTAACCGGCCTTGGAGCGGGGAATTCCTGCCGGGCGATTGGTACGAGACCTCGACCAAGGCCGACCGGGTGGAGGCCTATTTCCCCCTCCATGTCGGGGATCTCCCGCGCCCGGAAAACCCCGGGCGGCCCGCGGCCGTGGCGGAATTTCTGGATCAGGCCCTGCTCTCCAAAATCGTTCCCGGCGGCGGGGGCTACGTCGTGTCCGAATACGCCCCGCTTATCCAAGACTTGGCGGACCTGATAAGCCGCCGCCCCGACCTCGAGCTGGTGAGCGCCGAGTACCACCGGCGGGACATCCCGATCGTTGCAGGTTACGCGGTCGCCAGCCCCTTCCGGGACAATTCCTGGGTGGTCTTCCGCCGCAGGCATTGATTCTCTTTACCCATTTTCAGGCGCTATTTCCCCGTTGTCCGGGGCCGAGGAAGGGTGCTAGATCCCTCCTTCCGTTGCCATGAACACGAGCCAAGAAAAAAAAGTCTGCCTCATTTCGCTGGGTTGCCCGAAGAACCTGGTCGACGCCGAGATGATGCTGGGCGGCCTCAAGCAGGACGGTTTTTCCTTCACCTCCCGGCCCGAGGAGGCCGAGGTGATCGTCGTCAATACCTGCGGCTTCGTCGCCGACTCCAAGAAGGAGTCCATCGAGCAGATCTTCGAGGCCGCCCGCCACAAGCAGACCGGGCGCTGCGAGGTGCTGGTCGCCTCGGGCTGCCTCACCCAGCGCTACAGCGCGGAGTTGGCCAAAGAGATGCCCGAGGTCGACCTCTTCGTGGGTTTGAGCGAATTCGACAAGCTGGCCGCGATGCTCCGCGAAAAATTCTCCGCGCCGAAGAAGTTTCGCCGCGTCCGGGTCGGCGAACGCCTGCTTCCCGAAGAGGCCGCGGCGAAACGCCTGTCCGATTTTTCGCCCGCGCGCCAGATCCTGCCCGATCCCGACCTGCCGCGCGTCCTGGCGACGCCGGGCCATTTCAGCTACCTGAAAATCTCAGAGGGCTGCTCCCATCGCTGCTCCTTCTGCGTCATCCCGCAGATCCGCGGCGACTTGAAGAGCCGCCCGATGGATTCCGTGGTCCGCGAGGTGCGGGAGCTGGTCGGGCGCGGCGTCAAAGAATTCAACCTCATCGCCCAGGACCTGAACGAATACGGCAAGGACCTCCGCGACGGCAGCAACCTGGCCGAGCTGCTCCGGCGGCTCGACGCGGTCGAGGGCGATTTCTGGCTGCGGCCGCTCTACATGTACCCGCTCGAGTTCGGCGCCGGCCTGATCGAGGCGATGCGGGAGTCCAGGCACCTGGTGCCCTACGTCGACATGCCGCTGCAGCACATCAGCGAGCGGGTGCTGCGTTCGATGAAGCGCGGCTCGCCCTCGCGCTACGTGCGGCAGGTGCTGGAGCGGCTGAAGGCGGCCGTCCCCGGCCTCGCCCTGCGCAGCACCTTCATCGTCGGGTATCCGGGCGAGACCGACGCGGAGTTCGAAGAGCTCTACCGATTTGTCGAAGAGACCGAGTTCGATCGCCTTGGGGTCTTCCAATACTCGCGGGAGGAGGGGACCGGCGCCGCCGCGCTTCCCGACCAGGTCCCCGCGGCCCTCAAGCGCGAGCGCTTCGAGCGGCTGATGGAGCTGCAGCAGGGGATTTCGCTACGGAAGAACCGAGCCTTGGTCGGTCGTCGGTTGCGCGTGCTCTGCGAGGGCCCCTCCGAGGAGAGCGAGCTCGTCTACCAGGGGAGGCTGGCGACCCAAGCCCCGGAGATCGACGGCGTCACCTATCTTTCGGGAGACGGGGCGCATCCCGGGAAATTCCTCGAGGTGCGCGTCGTCGAGGCCCACGAATACGATCTCGTCGCCGAGGTGCTCTCGGTCGGTTGACGGCCCGCGTCGCGAATTACTCCCTTTGCTTTTGACCTCCTTCCAGGCAAGCTGGAAGGGAATGGATTGGCTCCCGGATACCATCCGCCGCGTCTCCCTGCCTTCGGCCGTCTTTTTCACCCTCTTTGTCTGGAACGGCATCGCCTACCTCGGCTTCGCGCGCATCCTCCCGTTGAAGACCCAGCAGCGCCTGCGCTTCTTCCTGTTCGGTCTCCTGTCACTCAGCTTGGCGGTCTATTCCATCGCCACCTTCGAGCTGTACTCGGCGGTCGACCTCAGGATGAGCCTGTTCTGCAACCAATTGCAGCTCGCGGCCATGGTGCCGACCTTCATCTTTTTCGTCATGTTCACGGCGACTTATTTCGAGGCGCCGAGCTTCTATTTTTTCAAATTCGTCCCGATCGCCACGCTGGCCTTCGTGCCCTTTCTGTTTTGGGACGGAAAATTTTTCCAACCCGTCCTGGAATATCGGACCTTCGCCTTCCTGGGCTATACTACCCGCGTCGGCGAGGCGCGGCTCGGCCCCTGGTATTTTCTCTTCCTGGCCTGGACGCTTCCCCACGTCTTCTACCTGGGCTGGCGTTGGTTTCGGGGTTACCGCGATCATTTCCAGGGGCCGGCCTTGCCGGCGGGGGTCGGGCTCTTCGTGCTGAGCGTCGTCAATGACGTCCTCGTCGCCATGGAAGTCTACCGGTTCTTCTACACGATCGAGATGGGTTTCGCCGCCCTCATCCTCACCATGGCCTTCCAGTTGTTCAAATTCTATGTCGCCACCACGCGCGAACTGGAGGCCAGGACCCGCGAGGTGGCGGCCCTCAACGAGGAGATGCAGTTCCTGGTCGGCGCCATCTCCCACGATCTAAAGGCCCCCCTGATCTCGATCCGCGGCTTCAGCGAGCTGTTGCAGGAGGGGCGCGTCGAGGCCCCGGAAAAGCGGCTGGAGTACCTGCGCCGTGTCGAGGCCAACGCGGCGCAGATGCTGGAATGGATCGACGACCTGATCCACTTTATGAAGGTGGGCTGGGTGTTGGGCGAGAGCGAGCCGGTGGACTTGCCCAAGACGGCCGCGGAGGTGGACGGCCTCCTTCAGGCCGCCCGCGAGGCGCGGCGGGTCTCGGTGGAGTGGCCCGCCTCGTGGCCGCCCTTGAGGTCCTCCGGCAAGGGGGTGAAGCAGATCCTTCTCAATCTTTTGCAGAATGCCGTAAAATTCTCCCCGGAGGGAGGCGCGGTCCGGGTGCAGTGCTTCCGAGATCGCGAGGCGGTCCAGCTTTGGGTGGAGGACCGCGGCAGCGGGGTGCCGGCGGAGCTGCGCGAGAGGATCTTCCAGCCCTTCTTTCGACATCACGGCCAGGTTCCCGGCTTCGGCATGGGCCTGGCCATCGTGCGGAAGGCGACGGAGAAGCTGGGCGGGCGGGTTTGGCTGGACGCGACTTACGAGGGTGGCGCCCGGTTTTGCGTCTATCTCCCCGACCGGGGGCCGCGGCGCGAGGTGTGAGGCATGGCCGTCTACCGGCAAGAGCTCGACAACATGGTGCGATGGGACGGCAGGCGCAGTCCCTTCTACGAGGTGTATTATCTGAAGTTCGCCGCGCCCGAGAGGCAACTCGCCTTCTGGCTGCGCTACACCCTGCTGGCGCCGCGTCGCGACCTGGGACCGCCCTCCGCTTCGGTATGGGCGGTGGCCTTCGACCTGCTGAAGCCCGGTACGCCGATCGCCGCCAAGGAGACCTGGACGGCGGAGCAGGCCGTGATCGACCGGGACATCTTCTTCTTCCAGGTCGGCGAGAGCGCCGTCTACAACAACGGGGCGCGAGGCCGCGCGGCCTCGGGGGGCCACGAAATACGTTGGGACCTGCAGTATTTGCCCAACGAGGCGAGCGAGCGGATCTACCCCGCCTCTTTTTATCACCTGCCATTTCCCAAGACGAAATTTCTCTCGCCCAACTGGTCGGTGCGGGTCGGCGGCGAGCTGAGCGTCGACGGCCAGGTCTTCCGCGTGGATCGAGCGCCGGGCTGCCAGGCCCACCTCTGGGGGACGAGCCACGCCGAGCGCTGGGCCTGGAGCCACTGCAACCAGTTTCACGAGGATTCCGGCGCGGTTTTCGAGGCCCTCACCGGGCAGGTGAGGGCGGGCCGACGGCTGCTGCGCCCGTTGACCGCGATCACGCTGCGTCTGGGGGACGGCCGGACCCTGCGCTTCAACCGGATCAGCCAGCTGCTCTGCAACGAGAGCCGCTACGACTTCACGGGCTGGGAATTGGGCGGGCGGCGCGGGCACTACCGCATCGAGGCGCGGCTGCTCAACCGCCCCGCGGAGATGGCGGGCGTGACCTACACCGACCCCGACGGCTCCAAGCTCTACTGTTACCACAACGAGGGGGCGGATTTATCGGTGAAGCTATTCGAGACGAGCCGGAAGGGGGACAGGCTCTTGCATGCCCTTAACGCCCAGCGCTGCGCGGCCTTCGAGTTGGTGGAGCGGGCGCCGGCGCCGGAACTGGCTTTGCATCTTTAATAAATAATTGAACTATCCCGATGCATTGCGCATTTTAATAGGCGACCTTCCTTGCCGTGGCTTCCGGGTTCAATACTTGGAGGCCTATCATGTTTATAATGTACGTTGATGAAAGCGGTGATTCAGGCTTGGTAAAATCACCAACGCCGTTTTTTGCCCTCACAGGGATAGTTGTCCATGAGTTGCGTTGGAGAAATTATTTAGACGAGCTGATAAGCTTTCGAAATTATTTAAAACGGAAATTTGGTCTAAAACTTAGGGAAGAATTCCATGCCGCAAAATTTATAAGCAAGCCCGGAGAATTACACAGAAAGATTAGGAGGAGTGATAGGTTGGCGATGATCAGGGAATATTCTGCCAAGCTCGCTTCTTTGTCTGACATAAGCATTATCAATGTCTTGGTTGAAAAATCTGGAAAAGACCCTGGTTACGATGTTTTTTCACTTGCTTGGAAAACGCTTATTCAAAGATTTGAAAATACGATTAGGCATAGGAATTTTCGTGGGCCAAACAACCCAGATGAGCGCGGAATTATTATTTGTGATCATACAGATGATAAAAAACTGAAGAACTTGCTTCGTCAGATGCGAAGGTACAATCCCATTCCAAATCAAATTCAATTTGGATCAGGATATAGGGACTTGCCGCTAAATTATTTAATCGAAGATCCGGTGTATAGGGACTCAGAACATTCCTATTTTATTCAGAATTCAGAGTGTAGACCTGGCCGCATTTCTTCTTTACCAATACCACTCGCCGAATTCGTATTTTAGGAAAAAAGGGGGAAAGAATTATTTTTTAAAATTAAGTCCCGTGATTTGTAGGCAAGCTTCCCCGAATCATCCACATGGAATAGTGAAGTTATGAAAAAAAAGGGAGTGTTTCCACCCCCGGAGGGATCCTACTAGCCAGACGAGCCGGCGTTCAGATCACAGGTTTAGTATAATAATAATTGTTAAAATTGGAAGAGATATTTGGTGTAAAACACTACGCACAACTTTTCTTTTTCGCCTCCGATGAATGCTCGAATCACGACAAGGGGACAATCTGGGGGCATTCATGGGGCACAGTCTCGACGTGGCCCGTCTTGGGCACGGCCTTATTTCCAATCTCAACCTCGCTTTTTCACAGGGCGGCGCCCAAGCCTATACCGGGCGGTTTCGCTTGCGGCTCCCGGTGCAGCTCTTCGCCGCGCCGGCCGCGAGCTCCTTTTCGACATCGCCGGGAGGGCCCGTTTTGCAGGGGGCGAATCCGTTGGCCGCCTGGCGCCTGCACTTCCAGCTCTTCCAAAGTCCCGCCTCAGCCCTCGGGGGCCTCTGGTTCAAGGTGGCCGCGGCAAACCCGACGGCGGCGCGCGTCGCGGCGGCGAAGAACACCTTGACCTTAAGCGGCGTCACCGCGACCGCGCGGGTCCTCGAGGCCCTTCGCTTCATCGAAAAGCGCGTCAAGACCACCGTCTACAACCACGACACGAAGGTGGACTTCGCCAAGGGCCAATTCGAATTCGACTGCTCCGGGATGGTGAATTGGATCCTACAGCAGGCGGCGCCGACGGCCTACGCCGAGTTGAAATCCGAGCGGCCCCGCGTCGCGGAATACGTCAAGGCGCTGAAGAAAATTCCCTACAACAAGCCCAGCGCGGGCTGGCGCCGCGTCCAAAAGATCGCCGACGCCGAGCCGGGCGACGTCGTCGCCTGGCCAACGCCGGATTGGTATCCCTCCAGCGCCACCGGCCACATGGGAATTCTCGTGGCGGCCCCCGAAAAGGTTTCCGGAGGCTACCTCCTGCGGCTCGCCGACGCGACCTCCTACCCGCACGGCGAGGACAGCCGCGAGGGCGGCACCGGCTTCGGCTACGGCAGCATCCTCGTCACCGTCGATCCGGACAGCGGCGAGGGCACGGGTCAGGGCTGGACCGGCCGCTACTCCGCCAACACCGTTCTCAAGACGCCGATCTACGTCGGGCGTCCCCTTCAATAGGAGTCCTTATGGGAGAATTCGCGCTAGGGCCCATCAAGATCGTCGACAACGGCGACGGCGTCTACCAACCGCCCGCCAAGGGGGCCAAGGGCCCGCAGGACGAGGTGCAAGACCTGCAAGGCAAGGCCGTCAAGCCGACCGGCGCGGAGGCCCAACAGGCCCTGAAGGCCTTGGGCGCCTCGAGCCTGACGGGACTCAAGCTCTCGCCGGCCAGCCGCTACCTCGAGATGCTCGCCCAGGCGAAGGCCTTCGCGGCCCAAGGCGACACCCTGCAGACCCAAGACCGCCTCTTGAAGGCCCGTCTGGCCGCCGCCGAGGCGCGGCTGTCCTTTAAGGAAGATCGCGCCGAGGGCATCCTTAAGACCTCCTTGGAGAAGGAACTGGACCTGCTCGTCGCCCGCGCCGCGCCGCTCGCGGACGCCGGCGACGTCCTCGCCCTGGCCGACGTCTTCGCCGCGGGCCGCGAGACCCTCTCCCGGCTGCAGGTCCCCTTCGACCAGGCCAAGGCGAAGGGCTACGCCTTCCATCAGGACCTCATCGACCAGCTGGAGCCCAAGGCCTACGCGAACGCGGTGCCCTTGGCCTGGAAGAAGGCCGAGGCCGCCTCGAAGGCGGGGGAGGTGCCGCGCTGCCGGGAGGCGATCGCCAAGGTCCGGGAATATGCCGCGCGCGGCAAGGTCACGCTGACGGCCGACCAAGAGAAGCAGCTCGCCGAGCTGGAGCGCGCCGCCCACGAGGCCTCGATCGAGCCGCACCTGGCCGAGGCGGCGGCCTTCGCCCTGCAGGGCGATGTCGAGAGCACGCGGCAATATTTGACCCGGGCCCAGGAGGCCTCCGCCCTCGCCAAGAAGCCGCTCAGCTCCAAACAAGAGCTGCGCGTCGCGCGGATGGAGCGCACCTCCCTGCACAACGCCCCGGATTTCCTTCTCCCCCAGGCCGAGACGAAGGCGGATCTGGGCGACGTCGAGGCGACCCGGGCCTTGATCCAAAGGGCCAAGGAGGCCCGCGCGCAGATCGGCCTGAAACTGGCCAAGGCCGACCTCGCCCGGGCCGAGGCGGCGGAGCAGAAGGCCCTGCGCCTGAGCGTCGACGTTTTGTTGGCCCAGGCCTCCGCGGCGGTG
>JADYZQ010000178.1 GCA_020853015.1 Deltaproteobacteria bacterium | reverse complement strand
TTCGTCGCCGCGGTCCGCGGCACCCAAGCCAAGATCCTCGACACCCGCAAGACCACGCCGGGCCTGCGCCTGCTGGAGCGCTACGCGGTGGCCTCCGGCGGCGGGGTCAACCACCGTTTTGATTTGCGCTCGGCGGCGATGGCGAAGGATAATCACCTGGTCGTGGCGGGCTCGGTGCGCGAGGCCCTGGCCCGGCTGGCCCGATTAAAGGGCAAACGTCAAATCATCGTCGAGGTGAAGGACCTGCGGGAATTGGCCGAGGCGCTCGACGCCGGAGCCCGCCGCATCCTGCTCGACAACATGCCGGTCGCGCGACTGGCCGAGGCGGTCCGGAGGACCGCGGGACGCGCCGTCCTCGAGGCCTCGGGCGGCGTCAACCTGAAGAACGTCCGCTCGATCGCGGCCACGGGCGTCGATTTCGTTTCGGTAGGGGCCTTGACGCACTCCGCGTCGGCCGCGGACATATCCTTGGAGATCTATGAAATGCCTCGTGGTCATTCCCGCCTTTAACGAGGCCGAGAACATCGCCTCGGTGATCCAGGACATTCGCCGTCAAGACGCCGCCTTGAGCCTCTTGGTGGTCGACGACGGATCGCAGGACGATACGGCCGCGCGGGCCCGCGAGGCGGGGGCCGACGTCATCAGCCTACCTTTCAACCTGGGCTACGGCGGCGCGGTCCAGACCGGCATGCGCTTCGCCTACGAGAAGGACTTCGATCTCTGCGTCCTCATCGACGGCGACGGCCAGCACGACCCTAAGTATATCCCCGACTTGGTTGCCCCCGTCGCCGAGGGCCGCGCCGATCTCTCCTTGGGCTCGCGCTTCCTGGGGCGCGCCGACTATTCCATCCCCGCCGCCCGGCGCGTCGGGATGTTTCTGTTCAGCAAGATCACCTCCTGGGTCACGGGCCAGCACATCACCGATCCGACCTCGGGCTTCCAGGCCATCGGCCGCCCCCTGATCAAGTTCTTCCTCAACGACAACTACCCGGTGGATTTTCCGGACGCGGACACCCTGATCCGGCTCTACTTCGCGGGCTTCCGCATTTTGGAGATCCCGGTCGTCATCCGGCCCCGCGAACGGGGCGTCTCGATGCACGGCGGCTCCCGGGCGCTCTATTACGTCTACAAGATGTTTTTCTCGATCTTCATCGCGCTGACCCAGCGTTCGGCGCTTCGGAAGGAGGGGAGCCATGCCGTGGAGCACTAGACTGCTGATCGCCGCCGCGGGCCTCGCCGTGCTGGCGGGGATCATCCAATTGGTGCGGCGGAAAAAGCTCGACGAGAAGCGGGCGATGCTTTGGATCCTCTCGGGCGCCCTGGTGGCGGTCGCGCCCCTGGCGATCCCCGGCATCGACCGGCTCAGCCGCGCCGTCGGGATCGACTATCCGCCGGCCTTGATCTTTCTCCTGGCCTTCTTCGTCCTCTTCGTGATCGTCCTCCAATACGCGGTCGCCTTGACCCGGCTTGCCAAGCAGAACCGCAGCCTCGCCGAGCGCCTGGCGATCCTCGAGCACGACCTGAAACGGCGAGGTCCCTGAGCCGTGGAGCGACTGCCCAGCCTGCTGGCCCTCGCGGCCTTCCTCGTCGCCGCCTTTCAGATCCAGCGCGCCCTCGCGCGGTCGCCGCGCTTTTGGCGGGTGGCGCTGGAATCGGCGCCCACGGCCTGCGCGCTGATCCTGCTGGGGATCGGTTTGTTCGGCAGGGCCTTTCATTCCTTCGATCTGGGGGTCTACTTGGGGGCCGGGGCCGCCGCCTTGGCGGGAGGCTGCGCCTGGTGGAGAAACCGGGGCGTTAAGCTCGACTTTCGGCTCTCCCTGTCTTGGCAGGACCTGCCCTTGCTCCTGTTCGCGGCCTGCTCGACGGTCGCCGTCGCCTGGATCGCCTGGAAGTGCGCCATCCACGACGAGCGGGTGGTGCAGGGGCATCCCGCGATGGTCGAGTCGATGCTGCGCGGGACCTATCCGCTCTATTTTTTGCCCTTTCCGGAGATCCCCAACAAGTACCACGTCGGCTACAACGTCGTCGCGGCGCTGTTCAGCAAGGCCCTCGGACTGCCCGGCTACCAGGGCGTCGATGTCGCCGCGATTTTTATCTGGATCGGGCTTTTGGGTGCCCTGACCTCGTTGTTGGGCGACCTGAAAGTCCCGCGGGCCCTCTTGGGCCTGGGCCTGGCCTTCGTGGTGTTCACGGGGGGCTTGAGCTGGATCCTGGGCGGAAACGATCCGAACCAGTATCAAGTCCCGGGCTGGCAGGTGGTGAGCATCGCCGGGCGCTGGGTGCATTACACCTTCCTGTTTTACTTCTACCAGCATCCGATGAGCCTGGGGGCGCTGCTCTTCGTCGGCGTCGTTCATGTCTTTCACCGCTGGTCGGAGCGGGGCGGCTGGGGGCTGCTCGCCGCGGCGGCCTTGGGTCTCGGCGCCTTGAGCCTGGCGCACGTCATGTTTTTCGCGACGCTCCTGGCGGCCCTGGGCGCGGTGTTTTTTATCCGGCTGCTGCGACAGCCAAGCGCCTGGCGCGGCACCGTCGCGGCGGGCCTGGCGGTCTTTTCCGTCTCCGTCGGCTTGGCCTTCGCCTTGGGAGGCTTTTTCCAGCCGCCCTCGCCGCAATTCGATGCCGAGGCGATGCGCTTCGCCTGGCCGCCCGGCTACCTGCGCTACGAGTACTTCGGCGGGCGCAAGCCGATGAGCGCCGCCCAGGCCGCGCTCTGGTACTTGGACGGCTTCGGGGTGTTTCTGCTCGTCCTGCCGCCCGCCCTCTACCTGTGCCTGCGCGACCGCAGGCCCGCGCTTTGGCTCTTGGGCGTCTACTGCGGCCTCTCGCTGCTGATCCCCCAATTCGTCTATTACAATTACAGCAGCAACATCCAAAAATGGTTCTTGGGCTTCGAGTTCTCCGGAAAGATCCTCGCGGCGGCCCTGCTGCTGCCTTATTGCCTCGTCCGCCGGCGCCAGGCCTTGGCCTACGCCTTGGCCGGCTTCGCCATGGCCGCGCCCCTGATCTTCGTCTACGGGATGACGCTCAAGGACCCCGCCAAGCTGAACTGGGGCGAGCGCCGCGCCGTCTACAACCGCCACAGCGCCCCGCAGGGCTCCTTCTTGAAGGTCGTGGAGATCCTGAAGCGCAACACCGGCGAGATCGGCATGACCTGGACGACCTCGGGCACGGCCCGCTACCTCGCGGTCTACGCCGGCTATCCGGTCCTGGAGCCGGACAACGTCGTCTCGATGCCGGTGGCGCGGAAGATCTTGAACGAACGCCGCGAGCGCATCCGTCGGATCTTCGCCCGGCCTACGGAGGAATTGTTGCGGGAGCTCCGGATCCGCTGGGTGATTTTTTCTTGCGAAGAGCGCGCCAAGCTTGCACAACCGGTGCAGGACTTCCTCGAGGGCCTGAAGCTCCGCCCGGGGGTCCTCGACCTTTCCTTCGGAGGAAACGCTCCGGGTTGTTACACGGTCTTGAAGCTGGCCCCACCGGGAGGATGACCTTTGCGCGGCCTCGCCTTTATTCCCTATTTTCTGTTCGCCTTCCTCTGGACCTTTCGCCTGTTTCCCGACAAGGGGCGTTGGGCCTCGGTCGCGGCGTCGTTGCCGCTATGCCTGGCGCTGCTGCTGGCCGGGACGGCGATCCCGGGCCGTTGGCTGCAAGAGCTAAGCCTGCCTTTCTACGTGTCCAGCGGGATCTGCCTGGGCTTAAGCGGACTCTTGATCCTGCGGCGGGGATTTCCGCTGTCCGGATGGCGGCCGCCGCTGACGCGCGCCGACTGGCCTTGGCTGCTGGCGCTGGCGCTCGCGACCGCGCTCGTCGCCATGGTCACCGTGCGTTATTCCATCTTCGACGAGGTCCGCCTGCAGGGGCATATCCCGGTCGTCGAGGCCATGCTGCGCGGGCGTTTTCCGCCGGCCTATATCGCCTTTCCCGACGTGGACTTTCGCTATCACTACGGCTTCAACGTCCTCGCGGCCTTGATTAGCCTCGCCTTCGGCGCCAAGGGCTACGTCGGCATCGACGCGCTGACGATCTTTTGCTGGGCGGCCTTCGCGGTCAATCTGCTGCTGCTCTTCTCCCGGCTGGGGATCGCGCGCGGCGGCTGGGCCTTGGCCTTCTGCTTCACGGTCCTCTCCGGAGGGATGAGCTGGCTCTTGGTGGCCAAGCACGACGGGGGCGCCGGGATGCTCTTCCAGCTGCCGAACTGGCAGCAGATGTTCATCTTCGGGCGCGTCATTCACCCCAGCTTCCTCATGTATTTCTTCCAGCACCCGATCTCGCTGGGGCTGCTGTTCTTTCTGGGCATGCTGGCCTGCTTGCAACGCTGGGCCGAGACGGGGGAGCGGCGGGCCTACTGGACCGGCGTCTTTTTGCTGGGGGCGATGAGCTTGGCCCAGGTCATGCTTTTCGCCACCTCGCTGGTCGCGCTGGGGGCAGTCTTCGCGGTCCGGTTTTTTCGGCCCGAGATTCCGAAGGCGCGGAATTTCTGGGCAGGCCTTGGGGTGCTGGTCGGCGCCGTGGCGCTGGCGCTGGCCCTGGGCGGCTTTTTCCAATGGAGCCCGGGGGCCGAGTCGCAGCCGCTGCGCTTCACCTGGCCGCCCGGTTATCTGCGCAACGAGTTCTACGCGCGCGGCCGGCCGATCGCCTGGTGGCAG
>JADYZQ010000177.1 GCA_020853015.1 Deltaproteobacteria bacterium | reverse complement strand
TTCTTGATCTGGACGAAGTTCTTGCTCTTGAGCTCGCCGACGTATTTTTCCAGCTCTTCCTGAACCTTGAGCTCGAAGACCTTTTCGCGGATCTGCTCGCGCACCGCCTGGTACTCGTCGCCGGCCAGAGTCTTGCGCTCGATGAGCTTGATGACGTGGATGCCCATCTCGGAGCGCACCGGCTGCCCGACCTCACCCGCCTTCAGCCCCGAAAGGACCTCGGCGATCTGCGGCGCCAGCTGGTTGACCTGGTAGACCGCCGGCACGGCGGTCTGGGCGTTGACGGAATATTTTTTGCCCAAATCCTCGAAGTTGGAGCCTCCCTTCGCCTTTTGGTAGACCTCCTGGGCCTTCGCCTGGGCGGCGCTCAGCTCGGCGTCCGCGGCGACGGGATCCACCGGCACGATGACCTGGGCCATCTGGACGCTTTGGAAGTTGGCGAACTTGTCGCTGTTGTCGGCGAAGAACTCGTCCAAGTCCGCGTCGGTCACCTTGACCCGGGGCGCGATCACCGCGCCCATGAATTTGACCTTCTTGAGCTGCACGCGCAGGTCGACCATATACTGGTCGAAACTCATCCCCTTCTGATTGAGCTGCTGGACCAGTTGCTCTTTGGTCATGCTGTTGCGCTGCATGATGTTGCCCAGGGCCTTCTGGACGTCGTCGTCGGTGACCTGAAGCTTCATCTGCTCCATCTGCTGGTCCAGGAGCTTGTCGGCGATCAGCTTCTCGAGGGCCTGGCTGCGGTAGGATTGGAATTTCTCCTGCTTCATCCCCTTTCCCTCGGCCTTCTTGATCTCCTCGAGGTTGGCGGCCATCAGCTTGTCGACCTCGTAGAGGGTGATGGGCTCTTGGTTGACCACGGCGACGACCCGGTCGACGACCTCGGCCTGAACCCGGGGCGAGAGGGCGGCCAGGGTCAGGGCGGTCAGAAATGCGGCGGTGGTTTTCTTCATAAGGTCATCCTCTCCAAAACGTCCCGGTGGATCTCGATCTTGGCCTGGGAACGCAGCCTCTCCAAAAGGGATTTGAGATATTGTTCGCGGGCCCGCTGTTTAAGTTGCATGAAAATCTTATTGCTCACCTCGGTCAGGTCCTGGGTCCGGCCGGGGGCCTTCTCTATTACCTTAAAGAGGTGGAATCCGTAAAGACTTGGAATAATCGGGGAAATTTCGCCCGGATTCATCGTGAAGCAGACCTCGAACTCGCGGGGGAAGCTGCCGCGGGGGATGAAGCCCAAGTCGCCCCCCTCCCGGCGGTCGGGGGAAAGGCTTAAGTCTTTCGCGAGCTTGGCGAAGTTCTCGCCCTGCCGGAGGCGCCTCAGGATGGACTCTGCCTTTTCCTTGGTGTCGGTGACGATCTGGCGAACGCGGACGGACTCGGGGACCTTGAACTCCTCGGGATGCTCCTCGTAGTACTTTTTGACCGCCTCTTCAGTCACCTCCTGGGCCTCGGCCCCGGATTTGGCCAAAAACTTGGCGACGATGAAGCTCTCGCGCCTCAGCTTGAGCCACTCCTCGTTGGAGACCCCCCGCTCCTCGAGCATCTTTTGGAAGGTGGCCTCGGTGTAGCTGCTTTTGTACTTGAGCAGTTCGTCCTGGAACTCCTCTTCGCTGATGAAGGTGCCCTGGGCGGTGGCCTCTTTGAGGAGGAGCTTGCGGTCGATCAGCTCGCCCAAGACCTTTTCTTTGATCTTGAGGAACTCGGAGCGGGAGTTGAGCCTTTCGGGGGGGAACTTCTCTTTCTCGCGGCGGAGGGCCTGTTGCAGCTCGCGGGCGGGGATGGCGACGCCGTCGACGACGGCGACGGTCTGATCGGCATCGAAGCGGGCGCAGGCGGAAAAAACCAGGACCGCGACGACGATGAGGCATCTTCTAGCCATGTCCCGTGCCTACCAGAGAGTCCCCTTTTCGAGCAATCATTACCCCTCCACCCTCAACCCCGCCAAGAACTTCTGGATCGACTCGATGGCCGCGCCCTCTTTCCCGGGCTTGAAGTTCATCGCCAGCTCCTGCGGCGCCAGCCAGCGGAAGCGCTCGGGCTCGCGGGCGATGGTCTTGGTCAAATCCTCCACCTGGACCGGGGAATTGGGATCGAAGGTGAAGACGGCGCGCCGGGCCTCCAGCCGCACCATCCGCACCCAGGCCCGCCGCGCCAGGGCCTTGACCCGCATCACCACGATCAAGTTTTGCACGGCCTCGGGCAGCTTGCCGAAGCGGTCGTGGACCTCTTCGGCCAGGGCGTCCAGCTCTGCTTCGTCGGCGACGCTGGCCAGGCGCTTGTAGAGGGTGAGGCGCATCGTCGTCTCGGGGATGTAGTCCTCGGGGATCGCCGCGGAGAGCTTGAGCTGCAGCTCCGGATCCGGGGCCTCGCGCCGCACCTCGCCCTTGACGTCCAGGATCGCCTCTTCCAAAAGCCGCGTGTAAAGCTCATAGCCCACCGCCGCGACGTGCCCCGACTGCTCGGGGCCCAGCAGGTTGCCGGAGCCGCGGATCTCGAGGTCATGGGCGGCGATCTTGAAGCCCGAGCCCAGGTCCGTGTAGCGCTGCAAGACCGCCAGCCGGGCGCGGGCCCGCGGCGTGATCGCCTCCGGCCCGGGGATCGTCAGGTAGGCGTAGGCCCGCAGGTTGGAGCGCCCGATGCGGCCCCGCAGCTGGTAGAGCTGGGCCAGGCCGAAGGTGTCGGCGCGGTTGACGACCATCGTGTTGGCCGAGGGGATGTCGAGGCCCGACTCGACGATGGTCGTCGAGAGGAAGACGTTGAACTCGCGGTTGACGAAGCGGATCATGACCTCCTCGAGCTTCCCCTCCTCCATCTGCCCGTGGCCGACCTCGACCTTCGC
>JADYZQ010000176.1 GCA_020853015.1 Deltaproteobacteria bacterium | reverse complement strand
TTTCTCTTGGACCTTGGCGTAGAGGGCGCGGGCCTTTTTGTACTCGCCCAGGTCGTTGTAGAGCACGGCCAGGTTGAGCAGGGCCTCGGTGTACTTCGGGTTGATCTTGAGCGCCTTTTCGAAATAGCCGGTCGCGTCGGTGAACTGCCCCGAGTTGTGCGAGATGACGCCCAGCATGTTGTAGACGTCGGCGAAATACGGCTTCTTTTGGATCAGCTGGAGGAAGATTTTTTGGGCGTGCTCGTATTGGTGCTGCTGGAAGGCCTTCTTGCCCTCGGAGAACAAGGCGCGGATTTCGTCCATGGCTATCTCCTTCGAAGCTTTGACTTAGTTGCCGGCAGGGGTCGGAGCCGGGGCCGAGGCCAGGCCGACCTTCTTCAACACCTTTTGGGTCCTCTTGCTGTCGGGAAATTTTTCCCGCATCAGCTGCGCCGCGCCCTGGGCCTTCTCTTTTTCGCCCAGCTTGTGGAAGGCCAGCGCGGTGCGCTCTAGGGCCTCCTCGTCGTAGCCCAGGCCGGGGTACTCCTGCAGCACTTCCAAGAAGCGCGGGATGGCCGCGCGGTACTGGCCGTTCTTGAAATAGAACTTGCCCACATACATGTCTTTTTTCGCGCCGCGGCCGCGGACCTCGTCGTATTTCGCCTTCGCCATCTCGGCGTAGGGGCTGCCGGGAAAACGGCGGAAGACCATCGCGAAGTTCTCCTCGGCCTGGTTCATCGAGGAAAGGTCGCGGTCGATGCCCTTGGGGAGTTGATTTTCGTAGGAGAGGCCGGCGCGGTAGTAGGCGTAGTCGAGCTTCTCGCTGGTGGGGTGCAGCCGCGTGAAGAGGTTGTAGGTCTCGGCGGCCAGGACCCAGTCTTTTTTGCGAAAATAGGCGTCGGCGATGTTCAGTTCGGCATCCAGGGCGTAGGTGCTGTCGGGGAAGCGGCTCTTGAAGATCTCGAGGCACTCGACCGCCTCTTGGAACTTCTTCTTCTCGCTCAACTTCATGCACTTCTCGATGGCCTGCACATCGGTCTCGTCGCCGGAAAATTTGAAGGACTTTTTCTGGCAGGCCCCGGCGGTCATCACCAAGGCGGGGAACAGGAGCAGGAGGGGCCATTTTCGCATAGGCGCGGATCTTAGGAAGATCGCCGGAATGAAGTCAAGGAAGAGCTGGCGCTTTTCTCGTAGTTTCAGGGGGTTGGCCGTTTGTTCCGGCGCCCGGACGCCACTTGACAGCCCCGGGGGGCAAACTTATTAAATGAGGCAGGAGTCCAATCCGATGAGCGACGCGGAAGAATTGGAAAATCAAGGATTTAAGGTGAAAGACCGGCGGCGCTTCCATCCGGACGGCAGTCCGGTGGAGGGCCGGGACGAAACGGCCCCGCGGGAGAGTGCCGAGGATTCCCCTTCCGGGGAGACCCCCAAGGCTCCCGAGGCCCCGGAGTCCCTGCGGGAGATACCCGCCGACTTCTCCTCCTTGGTCCTTTCCCTGGCCGCGGGCGCGCACAGCGGGCTGGGCCAGGCCCCCCACCCGGTGAGCGGGAAGGCGGAGAAGAACCTGGTTCAGGCCAAATACAACATCGACCTCCTAGGGATCCTGGAGGCGAAGACGCAGGGGCACTTGACGCCGGAAGAGGCTCAGTTATTGCAAGCCGTCCTCTATGACCTGCGGATGCGTTTTGTGGAGGCGCAGTCATCTTCATGAAAACCGATCGCGGCCATCTCTCGTTAGAACCACGCATGGGAAGGAAATATTCTCTGCGCACCCTTTTGCTCACCGCCGTCCTTTCGATCGGCATCGGCCTGGGCATCGCCGTCAAGCTGGATTGGCTGCAACCCAGTTCCGCCCAAAGCCAAGCGGCCTCGGCGCCGCCCCCGGTCTATGCCCCGCCGCGCGGCGCCCCCTCCTCCTTCGCGGACCTGACCAAGCAGGTCCAGGCCGCGGTGGTCAACATCAGCACCTCCAAGACCCTGCGCCCGCGGGGGCGCTACCCCAATCCCTTGTACGAGGACTTTTACAACCGCTATTACCAGTCCAACCCCCAGCGCCGTCAGAGCAGCCTGGGTTCCGGTTTCATCCTGAACAAGGACGGCTACATCCTCACCAATAACCACGTGGTCAGCGGCGCGGACGAGATCGAGGTCAAGCTCTCCGACGGGCGCAGCCTGGCGGCCCGCATCGTCGGCTCCGACCCCAAGACGGACATCGCGGTCATCAAGATCGACGCCCACGAAAGCCTCCCCACGGTGGCCTTGGGCAATTCCGACTCCCTCGAGATCGGCGATTGGGTCCTGGCGATCGGCAATCCCTTCGGCCTCACCCAGACCGTGACGGCGGGCATCGTCAGCGCGAAGGGCCGGGTGATCGGCGCCGGGCCCTATGACGACTTCATCCAGACCGACGCCTCGATCAACCCGGGCAATTCCGGCGGGCCCCTCTTCAACCTGCGCGGCGAGGTCGTGGGCGTAAATACGGCCGTCGTCGCCGCGGGTCAGGGTCTGGGCTTCGCTATCCCCATCAATATGGCCAAGCAGGTCATTCCCAAGCTGATCAAGGGGCAGAAGGTTGAGCGCGGCTACCTGGGCATCGGCCTGCAGGAGGTCACTCCCGAGTTGATGCAGGCGATGGGCTTGAGCAAGCCGGAAGGCGCCTTGGTCGGGCAGGTCTTCGAGGGTTCTCCCGCGCATCGCGCCGGTGTCCAGGCGGGGGACCTGATCCTAGGATTGAACGGCCAGCCCATCCAAAAGACCAACGACCTGCCGATCCTGGTGGGGCAGGCCGAAGTCGGCTCCGAGGTGACGATCGAGGTCTTGCGCCGCGGGGAACGGAAAAGTTTTCAGGTGAAGATCGCCTCGCAAAGCGAAGTAGGCCAGGCGATCGCCGGCAGTGCCGTCGGCACCGGCAACAGCAGCTCGATCGGCCTGGCGATACGCGACGTCAACCCCCTGGAGAGCCAGCGCAACGGCCTGCCGCCCGGGCAGGGCGTGACGGTCACCGACATCGACCAGCGCTCCGCGGCGGCCTTTGTCGGCATTCAGCCCGGCGACGTGATCCTCAAATTCAACGACCAACCCGTCGTCGGCAGCCAGGATTTCTTGAAGAAGAGCGGGGAGTTGAAGCGGGGGCAGACGGTGCGCATGCTGGTCAAGCGCGGGCCGATGACGAGCTTCTTCGCGTTCAAGATCTAGTAGGGGCGAACCTTGCGTTCGCCTTCCTTCCTACTTGTTCTGGAAGTACTTTCCCAATCCCCAATCGATCAGCTTCGGAAAGAAAAAATTCCCCCAAACCAGCAGCCGGTTGCTCCAAGAGACGAACTCGTCGCGCTTGCCGCCGACATAGGCCCGAGCGAGCTTGCGCGCGACTTGCTCCGGGGGCGTCCCCGAGCGTTCCGTCGAAAAGGGTCGCCAACCGAAGCTCTTCGCGTTCGCGGAGAAGGGCGTTCGCGTGCGTCCGGGATAGGTGTTGACCACGCGGATCCCGTCGGGTTTCAGCTCGACGCGCAGGGCCTCGGCGAAGCCGTTCAGCGCCGATTTGGAGGCCGAATAGACGCTCAGCCGCGCGATGGCGCGCCAGGAGACGATCGAGGAAACCAGCAGCAGCGTCGGGCGCGGCGATTTTTTCAGGAGCGGCAGCAGGCCGCGGGTCAGCGCCAGCACGCTGAAGAAATTGAGCTCGAAGAGCTCGCGGACGTCGGCCTCCGCGTAGCGTTCGAAGGCCCCGTAGAGGCCGGCGCCCGCGTTGTGCAGGACGCCGCCCAAGCGGCCTTGGGCGAGGATTTTCTCGACCAGGGAGGCGACCTGTTCCGGCTTCGTGAGGTCCGCGACGAGGTATTCGCAGGGGGTTCCCATTCGGCGCAGCTCCTCGCAAAGCGCGCGAAGCTTGCCCTCGCTGCGCGCGACCAGCAGCAGTTCGGCGCCGCGCGCGGCGAACTCTCGGGCCAAGGCCTCGCCGATGCCCATCGAGGCGCCGGTGATCAGGATGCGTTGGCCGCGCAGCTCGTCGCTCATCTTTAGAATTGGAAGGCGTAGCCCAGCGTGACCTGCACGCCGCGCAGGTCCAGGCCGTCGTTGATCATTCCGCGGTATTCCGACGAGACGTTGATCCGGCTCGAGCTGAACTTGTACTCGAGGCCGCCGCCGGCGGTGAAGGTGAAGTTGGTGTCGTCGAAGAACGGCGAGCCGAAGTCGTTGAAGTCGAGGTGGTAGAAGCCGACCGTCCCGATGAAGAAGGGGCGGAACTTGGTGCGGATCGGCGTGATCTTGAGGCCGCCCTCCAGCATGAAGAAGAAGGTGGTGGCGTCGAAGAAGCCTTCCGTGCTGCCGATGGCCTGGGAGAGGCGCATCAGGGGCTGGACGATCCCGCGGAAATTGTAGCCTCCGTAGACCGAGCCGTAATACTGCAGGTCCATGAAGTTGCCGCTGGTGCCTACGAAGAAGAGCACGCCCTGGTCGCTGCCGATAAACCAGCCGTCCTCGTCCTGCTCGCTTATGTCGATGCTGGCCGGGTAGGAGGGATTGGCCCCGCCCGTTTCCTGCGGGATCTCCTCGGCTTGGGCCCCGGAGAGCCCCGTCGCGACCAGAGAGCAAATACTTAAAATCATTAATAGTTTTTTCATGGAGACCCTCGCTTTAGACCGTGCCCGAGGGTCCTTTTTTGGCATCCCGCGCCCGCGAAGTCCATGAAAATAATGGGTGTTATGAGGGCTTACAGCCCCTCCGTCCCGGTGCGAATGGTATAGGCGCTCTCGACCGGCGTGATGAAGATCTTGCCGTCGCCGATCTTGCCGGTGAAGGCGGCGTTGCGCAGGATCTTGACCAGCTTTTTCTCCTCGCCGTCGTCCACCACGATCATCAGGCAGGTCTTGTAGAGCTCGAGGTAATGGACGCCGCCCTTTTGCACGCCCTTCTGCTTGCCGCGACCGATCACCTCCCAACGGGTGTAGGAGACGAAGCCGTGCTTTTCGAGGGCGTGGATCGCCTTTTCTTCTTGGTCGCCGCGGATCACGGCGCGGACCATCTTCATGTCATTCTCCCGCGACCGGCAGCACGAAGATGCGGCCGTCGCCGAACTGGCGTGTCCGGTTTTTCTCGATGATCTTGCGGACGATCTTAGGCGCGTCCTTCGCCTCGACTAAGGCGGAGAGCTTCGCCTTGCGCAGGTAGGGCGAGGTCTGGCTCTTCCAGCGCCCGAACCAGCTCCGGAACAGCCGCTGCCCCATCTCCTTGCCGCGCCCGAAGACGGACTGCCTTGCGACGTAGAGGGCCCCGTGGGAAAGGAGGATCTCCTCGGTGTCCAGGGCCCGCTCGGGGCGGACGATCGCGACGATCTCTTTAAGCGGCATGGGGGGCCTTTTCCCGGAGGCAATAGTGCAGCAGGCGCGGGGCCAGCCCTCGGCCTTCGCTCCAACGCCCCAGCCGCCGGCCGAGCCGCATCAGGTAGAGAGAGAGGCTTAAGTACCGCGGATATTTTTTCGGAGGACTTCTCATCCTCTTTCGGAATATCAAGATCCGTGCCAAAGAATTTTAGGCTCAGGCTCCATTTAAAGGCGTTTGAGCCCCCGAGGCCGCCTCCTTTTTCGGCCCCTGAACAAAGCTTAGGCAGGTGAACATGAAAAACGGATTTCGGTTCCTGATCGCGTTGGCGGCCTTCGGCCTCTTCCCTGCCGGGGCCGGCGCCCAAGGCGCGGCGGCACTGGCCGACCGCGTCCAGAAGACCTACGAGCAGGCCGGCGACTTGAGCATCGACTTCACCCAAAAGACCTACGTCGCGGTCCTGGAGAAAGAGGTGAGCAAGAAGGGTAAGGCCCAGTTCAAGAAGCCCGGCAAGCTGGCGATCCGCTACGAGGGCGCCCGCGGCCGCAATTACCAGAGCGACGGCAAGACCCTATGGATCTTCGAAAGCGGAGATCCTCAAGTCGAAAAGATCCCATTGGACGAGGAGAGCCTCCCTGCCGAGGCCCTGAGCTTTTTAGGCGGCCTGGGCAACCTCAAGCGGGATTTCGCGGTGGAGGAGGTCGATCCCAAGAAGTGGCAAACCCTGAAGCGGGAGAAGGGCGACCTGCAGTGGTTGGAATTGACACCGCTGCAAAAACGTTCCAGCCTCCAGTGGCTGGTGATGGGCTTCGACCTCGCGACCGCCTATGCCCGCGAGGTCTTCCTCTTCACCGATTCCGGAAATTTGAGCCACTATGTCTTCGATAAGGTGGCATTGAATCAGGGGCTCGGCGACGAGCTCTTCGTCTACAAGAAAAAATAAGCGAGGTTCCCATGCCGTCTTTCGACGCGGTCAGCGAAGTCGACCACCAAGAAGTCGACAACGCCGTCAACCAGGCCACCAAAGAAATCCAACAGCGCTACGACTTCAAGGGCACTAAGACCGAGATCAA
>JADYZQ010000175.1 GCA_020853015.1 Deltaproteobacteria bacterium | reverse complement strand
TGAGGGCCCGCTTCCGCTCGTTCAGGGCGGATTGGATCTTTTGGAAGACGTAGTGCGGCATCTCCTGGTTGATCTCGCTCGCCAGCTCGATGAAGCGCGTCGTGTAGTTCATGCTGCGCAATTTCCAGGAGAGGTAGTGCGGGTCGACGGGGATGCAGTGCCCGCCGAGGCCGGGCCCCGGATAGAAGGGCATGAAGCCGAAGGGCTTGGAGGCCGCCGCGTCGATGACCTCCCAGGTGTTGATCTTGAGCTTGTCGCAGATCTGCGCGATCTCGTTGACCAGGCCGATGTTGACCGCGCGGAAGGTGTTTTCGAGCAGCTTGACCATCTCGGCGGTCTGAGAGCTGCTCACCGTTATCACCCTGTCGGCGACGTTGCGATACAGCGCCGCGCCGGCCTGGGTGCAGGCCGCGGTGATGCCCCCGATGATCTTGGGGGTGTTTTTCAGCCCGAAACGGGGATTGCCCGGGTCGATGCGCTCGGGGGAGAAGGCGAGGAAGAAATCCTTTCCGGCGCGGAATTGCGAAGATTGCAGCTGCGGCAGGACCAGCTCCTCGGTGGTGCCCGGATAGGTCGTGCTCTCCAGGACGATCAGCTGGCCGGAACGCAGGGTCTTCTTCAACTCCTCGGTCGCGTGAACGATGTAGGAGATGTCGGGGTCCCGGGTCTTGCGCAGGGGCGTGGGGACGCAGATCGAGAGGCAGTCCAGCTTTCGGGCGAAGCCGAAGTCCTGCGTGGCCTTGAGCTTGCCGGTCCGGACCAGGTCTCGGACCAGGCGGTCAGGGATGTCCGGGATGTAGTTGCGCCCGGCCTTGAGGGTGGCGACCTTGCCGGGATCGACGTCGATCCCGATCACCTCGAAACCCGCCTCGGCGAAGGCCACCGCCAAGGGCAGGCCGACGTAGCCTAGGCCGATCACGCCCACCCGGGCAGAACGCCGCTGAATCTTATCCATCAGGACATCCAGGCTGTTTTTTCGCAGAACTCGCATGCTTAGACCTTCGTTTTTTAGGTTTCGGCGGACAACTTTTCCGGGCGCGCGCCGATAAATTTAAATAGAAAGAAGTTTTTTCGCTTAATTTACTATCTAGCGGTTATCCTTTGCAATTTTTATTCCGTTTCGCAAAGGGCCGGCCGGGGCATTGCCCGGGAATGACACGCGGCGTTACCTCCAGCGTTGACGCTGGGGAGGGCTCTGTGATACAAGCCTCCGTCCCTGTCATTCAAAAATCGTTCCGACGCATATTCAGGAGGTTGGCTCCATGTCCAAGGGTCTAGCAAAGCAAGCATTTTCCGAACTTCCCTTCAAAGTTGGCGACAAGGCGGTCTACCCGGCCCACGGCGTCGGCGAGGTCAAGAGCATCGAGAGCAAGGACATCATGGGGTCTAAGCAGACCTTCTACGTCCTCCAGATCCTCGACAGCGGCATGAAGATCATGGTCCCGACCGCCAACGTCAACGCGGTGGGCCTGCGCGAGGTCATCTCCGACCAAGAGGTCGACGACGTCTACGAGATCCTCAAGCAGCGCGACGTCCACATCGACAACCAAACCTGGAACCGCCGCTACCGCGAGTACATGGACAAGATCAAGACGGGGTCGGTTTACGAAATTGCCGAGGTTTTGCGAGATCTTAGCCTGTTGAAGTTCAAGAAAGAGCTCAGCTTTGGCGAGCGCAAGATGCTCGACACCGCCAAGTCCCTGCTCATCAAAGAGCTGGCGATCTGCGAGGCCCGCGAGGAAGACGAGATCGAAGAAGAGATCAACGAGATCTTCAAGTCGGCCTAAATACCGTCGTTTTTTAAAAGACCCCCTTCGCGCTGCGGAGGGGGTTTTTTTATGCCTCGGCCGCCACCGAGAGGGGGAGCTCCGCCTTCCCGGTTCCCCCGCGCTTGCTCTCCAATTCGAATTCCACCTCCCAAAGGATGCCGTGTTGGGTTTGGGCCCGGCTGAGGACGAGCGAAGGCGGCGCCATCTCGGGCGCGGGACAGGGAAGCTCGGCTTGGAAGCCGCCCGAGCCGGAGGGGCGCAGCGGGATTTCCATCGAGGCGATGGGGTCGAATTTCGACAGGCTCGAGTCGGAATAGACGAACTCCCGCGCCACCAAGCGCGCCCGCCCTTCCCCGGTGACCTTGTCGCCCTGGCCGGAAACCCGCAGCCGGGCCTCGGTCCCCTCTCCGGCCCGCTCGGCCCGCATCCGCAGTCCTCCCAGGCGGCGCCAGCGTCGCGCCCGCGGAATCGCGATCCAGGCCAGCGAGAAGGCGACGATGCCGGCGCCCACCGCCGCTTTGTGAAGTTCGGGATTCGAGCGTATGAACCCGAGAAAAATCAGCAACAGCGTCGCCATCAGAAAAAAGCCGAAAAACCAGGGGGAGAGCGGAGGATTCAGAGAACGTTCGGCCGGCATCCCGACCAAACGGTACTGGACGTCGCGGGGCGGCGGCATCCCTTCGAGCACCAGGCGGAGGGTGGTCCCGTCTTGGGTCCTCGCGAGGATGGTTGGGGCGATTTCCAGCCATTCGCCCTTGAAAGGGGTCATCCAAGGTGGGATGGGAAACTCGAGCTCGGCGCCGCCCTCGGGGCCGGATTTTAGGACAACGCGGAGGGGAGGGGCCTCCTTTTCGCACATCCAGGGCTCCGGAATGGGAAAGGCCTTGTGCTTCTTGGAGATCATCCCCAGGCCGACCGCAAACGGGGTGTCCGGGGCCCCCTCGGTCAATTCCAGCCGACAGCGCAGGGCCTTATCCCCCGCCTGGGGGAGGTGGGCGGTCAGTGTGATGCCTTTTTTGGTACAGGTCCAGGCGGTTCCCATCGTGGGCGGATAACAGCAAAAATGCTTCGGTTTGACAAATGCCCCGCGGGTCGTTACATCTTTATCCTACGTTTCTCATCTTTGGCGGCGCTTTCCTAAGGATCGCCGCAACGTCTCAAAAAGTTTTCGTAGGCTGTTGAAAAAAGATTTTATTCCCGCCGGAGTGAATCCGGCTCCATACACCTCCCAAAAATCCTTCGGATTTTCGGGGCCCGCCAATCCGCCTAAGGCGGCTTGGCCCAACCATCGGTGGTTTTTCAACAGTTTGTTTCGCAATATCGGGTTAAGGGGTTGATTTTCATGAATTCCGTGTGGGCGATTCTGGTGGCGGGGGGGACGGGCACCCGCTTCGGGGCCCAGGTGCCGAAGCAGTTCTTGCCGCTGGCGGGGCGCCAAGTCCTCGAATACGCCTTAGAGCTTTTCGCCGCGAGCCCCCTCTTCGAAGGGGTGGTCTTGGTGCTTCCCCAGGACTTCGTTTCCGAGTGGAAGGCCCGGCTGCAACAGGGGCCCTGGTCCCGGGTCCGGGTGACCGCGGGCGGCCTGACCCGGCAGAAATCGGTGCAGAAGGGCCTGCAGCTGGTCGATGGTCATGCCGAATGGATCCTTATCCACGACGTTGCTCGGCCGCTCGTCACCGAGGAGATCCTGCGCCGCACCCTGACCGGGGTGCAAGAGACCGGCGCCGCCGTGACCGCCGTGCCGGTCGCCGACACGCTTAAGAAGAGCGACGAGCGGCAGTACGTGCAAAAGACGGTCTCGCGGGACCGCCTCTACCAAATCCAGACCCCCCAGGCCTTTTCCAAAAGCCTCCTCGACGAGGCCCTGGAATGGGCCGAGGCCAAGGGCATGGACGCCACCGACGAGGCGGGGCTGGTCGAGGGCATGGGTCACAAGGTGCGTCTGGTCGAGGGCTCGGTCACCAACTTCAAGATCACCCGGGCCGAGGACCTCGAGATGGCCGCGGCCCTGCTGGAGAAAAGAAAGTCCGCTATGAGCCAAGAATTCCGCATCGGCGAGGGCTACGACGTCCACGCCTTCGTCCCGGGCCGCGACCTGATCTTGGGCGGCGTCAAGGTCCCCTTCGAGCAGGGCCTGCAGGGCCATTCCGACGCCGACGCCCTGCTGCACGCGATCTGCGACGCGATGCTGGGAGCGGCCGCCGAGGGCGACTTGGGCAAGCACTTTCCCGACACCGACCCGCAATTCAAGGGCGTCTCCAGCCGCGTCCTCTTAGCCGAGGTGGCCCGCCGGGTGCAAAATAAGGGTTTTACCGTCGCCAACGTCGATGCTACGGTGGTCTGTCAACGGCCCAAGCTGGCCCCCCATATCCCCCAGATGCGGGAGATCATCGCCGCCGCCTTGGGCGTCCCGGTCGACCGGGTCAGCGTCAAGGCGACGACCGAGGAGGGCCTGGGATTCACCGGCACCATGCAGGGCCTCGCGGCGCGCGCCGTGGTCCTGCTGCAGAAGAGAGGGAGTCCACCATGATCCGAGTCCGTTTCGCCCCCAGTCCCACGGGGCTGCTCCATCAGGGGAACGTCCGCACCGCCCTGTTCAATTTCCTCTTCGCCCGGCGCCAGGGCGGCAAGCTGATCCTGCGCATCGAGGACACCGATCAAGAGCGCTCCCAAGAGAATTACGAGGCCGCCATCCTCGAAGACCTGAAGTGGCTGGGCCTGAGCTACGACGAGGGCCCCGACCGCGGCGGCGATTTCGGCCCCTACCGGCAGAGCGAGCGCTTGGACATTTACAAAAAACACCTGCAGCAGCTGGAGGCCCAGGGCCAGGTCTATCCCTGCTTCTGCACCCAGGAAGACCTCGAGGCCGAACGCCGCAAGGCCATGGCCAGCGGCAAGCCCTACCGTTACGGCGGGAAGTGCCGCGAGCTCTCCGCCGAGGATCGCAAGGGCAAGGTGGATGCCGGCACCGCGCATACCTACCGCTTCAAGGTCGAGCGCGAGATCGTCAAGTTCACCGACCTGGTCTATGGCGAGAAGGTCTTCGACACCCTGACCATCGGGGACTTTGTCATCGCGCGCTCCAACGAGCTGCCGCTCTACCTCTTCGCCTGCGCGATCGACGATTGCCTGATGCAGATCAGCCACGTGATCCGCGGCGAGGACGGCATGTCCAATGCGCCCCGGCAAATCCTTTTGCAGAAGGCGCTGGGTTTCACGCCGCCGCAATTCGCCCACCTCCCGCTCATTCTCGGGCCCGACCACACGCTGCTCTCCAAGCGCAACGGCAGCACCTCGGTGGGCGAGCTGAAGGCGAAGGGCTACCTGCCG
>JADYZQ010000174.1 GCA_020853015.1 Deltaproteobacteria bacterium | reverse complement strand
TCCTGCGCACCATCCTCGAGAAATTCCAGGGCGGCCCGGTCGGCGTCGAGACCCTCTCCAGCGCCATCGCCGAAGAGAAAGACACCATCGAGGACGTCTACGAGCCCTACCTCATCCAATGCGGCTTCCTGCAGCGCACGCCGCGCGGCCGGATGGCGACGGACCTCGCCTACCAATACTTCGGCCTGCCCCGCCCCGAGCGCGCTGCCGACCCCAGGGCCAAGCAAGATTCGCTGTTCTGAGGGAGTGCCCCGATCTTTATGGGATCGGCGGCCGGCGTCGTTGAGGCGGAAATTCTTCGTGAAAGATTCCCTCGCTTCTGTTAAGGATGGCGGAGATGCACGCCGCCAAGGGAAAATCTTCCGCGCGACCGCGACGTCAATTGACCCCCGTCCTCAAGCGTTTCTTCGCCGGCGGCGTCCTGCTGATCGTGGCGGGATTCGGGTTTCTCACCTTGTTCAGCAACAACGGGATTCTCGACCTGTTTCGCCTTAAATCCCTGTACCGATCCCTCCAAAACGAAAACGCCGGCCTGATGCGCCAGCAAGAAGAGCTGCGCGCCGAGGTTCAACGCCTGCAGGACCCCCGTTACCTCGAGTATCTCGCCAGAGAACGCTTCGGCTACATGAAGCCCAACGAGATCTTTATCCTGCTCGATTCCCCTTCGGGCCCCGCCACCCAAAGTCCTCAGTCCTCAGTTGACAACTAAGGGCGCCTGGGCTACCTGGCGCCACTGGGAAAAATTCCCTCAAGCAAGACTCTTCGCGGCCCCCTGTCAGGCCGAGGAGAGGTGTTTCAACAATGATGCAGTTCTTGAATGATCGCGTACAACCCCTTATTCTACCGAATATTTTTAATCCTTCGGTCGATGAGGTGTTTCCTTAAGAGACGCGCCGATTCGAGGGCTGCATTTTTTTATGGAGGTAATCCTTATGGCAGAACGCGAACGCGGCAAGGTCAAGTGGTTCAATAACAATAAGGGCTTCGGCTTTATCGAGCAGGAGAACGGACAGGATGTCTTCGTCCACTACTCCGCGATTTCCGGAGACGGTTATAAGACCTTGTCGGAGGGTCAGACGGTCGAGTTCGATCTCACGACCGGCGCCAAGGGACCTCAGGCCACCAACGTCAGCAAGGTGTAATTTTTTAAAGAGTCTCACGCCGGTTTTTGGGCCGGCGCCGAAATTAATGCACAAAAAAACCCCGCTCCGAACCGGAGCGGGGTTTTTGTTTTTTGAACGTCGGGGCTACCAAGTGGCCGGCGCCGAGGGCGCGGCCGGGGCGCTGGGCGCCGCGGGAGTTCCCGGGGCCGCCGGTGCCGAAGGCGCCGCAGGGGCGGCCGGCGCGGCGGGAACCGGCGGAGCCGCAGGGGCAGGAGCCGCGGGCGCGGTAGGCGCAGCCGGGGCCGTGGGAGCGGCCGGAGGCGCCGCGGGGGCCGGTGCCGCAGCACCCGCGTCAGGGGCCGGGCCTGCCGGTGCGGGAGCCGGCGGCGGCGCCGAAGGAGCCGTAGGGGCCGCTGGAGGCGCTACCGTTCCGCCGGGGGCGGGAGCCTCAGGAGCCGCCGGGGCCGGAGCGGCCGGCGGCGGAGGCGCCATCCCGCTGTCACCCGCCGGGGGAGGCGGCGGGGGCGGAGGAGGTGGCGGCGGTGGTGGCACCGGGGCCTCCGGAGCGGCCGCGCCTTCGGCTCCCGCTCCGGGAGCCAGGCTCTTGGTATCGGTCGCCGCGGGCGCGGGGGCCTCTTTTTCGGCCTTCTTACAGGCCGTTCCGCCGAGGGCCACCAGGGCGCCCAGCAGGAATAAACTGGAGAGATAGCGTTTCATAGGGTTCCGACTCCTTGACGGTCTTCCACCCGGGCGACGGGGTTTCTTCAAAAAACCGCCGCCGACGCGGGTGATCCAAAATAATAAAAAACGTTGCAGGTGCTTTCCAGGGAGGAATTTTTGTAAAGGCGGCCTCTTTCCGGGTCAAGCGAATAAAAAGGCCAATCTTCCTCGACCCCTGGAAGGCCGAACCGCGTTATTCCTATTGCGGGCCCCGGGGCGGCATGTTAGGCCACCGCAAATCCTGGGTTCCCACCATTATGGCTAAGTCCTCCAACGGTATGAAAAAATCGTTCTTCTCCCGCGTACTCAAGTTCTTTAAATGGGTCGCCGTCGCCGGCCTCGTCTGCGTCGCCCTAGTCGGCGTCGGCGGATACGCCTTTTACCTGCACATTTCGAAGGATCTCCCGAAGCTCGACAAGATCGAGGATTACCGGCCGCCGGTCATGGCCGAAGTCTTCGACGATTCCGGCAAGAAAATCGGCGAGTTCTGGACCGAGGCCCGCATCCTGACCCCCATCGAAAAAATCCCCAAGAAGATGATCGAGGGCTTCGTCGCCAGCGAGGACGATCGCTTCTTCCAACACTCCGGCGTCGATCCCTACGGCATCGCCCGCGCCTTCTGGAGCAACCTCCAGGCGGGCCACGTCGTGCAGGGCGCCTCGACCATCACTCAGCAGGTGACCAAGGCCCTGCTGCTCTCCCCCGAGCGCACCTACGACCGAAAGATCAAAGAGGCCATCCTTGCCACCAAGATCGAGCGCAACCTGACCAAGGACCAAATCCTCTATATCTATCTCAACCAAACCTTTTTCGGAAACCGCGCCTACGGCGTCGCCGCCGCCGCGCGCAACTACTTCCACAAAAACCTCGAGGACCTCAATGTCGCCGAGATCGCGATGATCGTCGGTCTCGCCAAGGCCCCTTCGCTGTTCAACCCCTTGGTCAACCCGACCCGAGCGGTGCAGCGCCAGCATTACGTCATCGACCGCATGCGCGAGGAAGGCTATCTCACCGCCGAGCAGGCCAAGGAAGCCAAGGCCTACCCGATGAAGATCTACGAGGCCGGCACCGACAAGGACCTCAACAAGAAGTACGCCCCCTACTTCGTCGAGCACGTCCGCCGCGCCCTGCAAAAGAAATACGGCAACGAGCTCTACACCGGCGGCTGGAAGATCTACACGACGGCCAGCCTCGAGATGAACCAGGAGGCCCAACGAGCCGTCCAACGCGGCCTCGATCAGTACGCGAAGCGTTTCGGCTACCGCGGCCCCGTCGATCGCCTGAGCGGGGAAGAACAAATCGAGACCTTCTTGAAGAAGCAGCACATCGAGCTGCTGAGCGAGAAGGAGGACATCGACCAATTTTCCGATCCGCAGTACAAGCGCGCGATGTCGGTGCCCACTCCCATCGATCCCGACCGGCGCTATCCGGCGGTGGTTTCGGGGGTCGCGGCCAACGGGATCAAGATCCGAGTGGGGCGGCAGGACGGCTTCATCTCCCGCGAGGATTATGCCTGGGCCAAGACCCCGGCCCGCGGCGCCCAGCCTTGGGAGCCCGCCGCCGGCGACGTCGTGGAGGTCAAGCTGAAGAGCGCGGCCGCCGGCAAGGCGGCCAAGGCCTCGGCGGTCACCACCGCGAGCGCCTTCGTCCTCGACCAGACCCCCGAGGTGCAGTCGGCCATCTTCTCCTTCGAGCCCTTCGGCGGGGCGATCAAGGCGATCGTCGGCGGCCAAGATTTCGCCAAGAGCGAATTCAACCGGGCCACGCAGGCCCTGCGACAGCCCGGATCCTCGATCAAGCCCCTGATCTACGCCGCCGCCCTCGACAAGGGCTATACGCCCTCGACGGTCATCATGGACTCCCCCATCGTCTATGAAGAGTCCCCGGGCAAGTTTTGGAAGCCCAAGAACTACGGCGGAAAGTATTACGGCCCCACGGTGTTTCGCAACGCCCTAGTCAACTCCCGCAACGTGGTCACCGTGCGCATCCTCATGGACATCGGCACGCATTACATCGCCGGCTTTATGCGCAAGCTCGGCATCACCACGCCGATCTTCAAGTACTATTCTCTGGCGCTCGGCTCCAACGAAGTCTACCTCGAAGAACTGGCCACCGCCTACGGCGCCTTCGTCAACGGCGGCATCCATCCCAACACCTACTTCGTTCAAAAGATCGTCGATCCGAAAGGCAAGGTCATCGAGGAACACCGCCCTTCCTCCACGCCCTTCCTAATCAGCTACCGTCCGGTCAAGGAGGGCGACAAGGGCGACGCTCCGGCGAAGCCCGCCGAGCCCGAGACGATGGCCTCGGCCGAAACTCAACCCGAGACCATGCCCATGGGCAGCGGCCAAAAGTCGATCGAGGAAATGGGCTTCCGCGAGGACCTCCTGACCGCCGGAGAGCAGGCCACAAAGGACGATCAGCTCAACCTGACGGAATACGAGAAGAAGGTCCTGTACGGCGACTACATTCCGCCCGGCTACATCATCACGCCCAAGACGGCGATGACGATGGTCAGCATCCTGCGCGACGTCGTGCGCGCCGGAACCGGCACGAGGGTGCTGGCCTTGAAGAAGCCGGCCGCCGGCAAGACGGGGACGACCAACGGCGAGACCGACGCCTGGTTCATCGGCTTCACGCCCGACCTGGTCACCGGCGTGTGGGTGGGCTTCGACGAGAAGATCAAGAGTCTCGGCCGCGGCGCCACCGGCGGAACCGTGGCCGCTCCGATCTGGTTGCTTTACATGGAGCAGGCCACCAAGCGCTACGTCACCAAGGACTTCACCATCCCCAAGTGGATCGACCTCACGGTCTACGAGGCCCCCATCCAAGTCGTGCAGGGCGGCGGCGACGCCGAGATGGGCGATGCAGGCGTCGGCACGGGCGTGGCCTCGACCGGCGCCGGCGCGGCCGGCGGCGGGGGCGGGGCGGAGTTTTTTACTAAGGATTTGGAGTAGGATCTTGCGGATCCTGCTTAACGACGTTATTTCTCTTCAATCACGACCTTCTTGATCTTATCCCCCTTGCGAATCTGCGCGACGACGTCCATGCCCGCGGTCGTCTGGCCGAAGACCGTGTAGCCGCCGTCGAGGAAAGGCGTCGCTTCGAGGGTGATGTAGAACTGCGAGCCGCTGGAGCGCCGCTCAGGGTTGACCTGGTCGCCGGTACGGGCCCAGGCCAGGGCGCCCTTCAGGTGGGGCTGGCCGATCTCGGCGGGCACGGTGTAGCCCGGTCCGCCGGTGCCGTTCCCGTCGGGGTCGCCGCCCTGGATGACGAAGCCCGGTTCGACGCGGTGGAAGGTCAGACCCTCATAGAACCCGCCCTTGGCCAGCTGAATGAAATTGGTGACGGAGAGAGGCGCCTCCTTGGCGAAGAGCTTCACTCGGATGCTGCCCTTCTCGGTCTCGATGACGGCCTCGTACTGCTTGGCCGGGTCCACGATGCTTTGCTTGGGTTCGCTGAAGGACTTGCTCATTTTCTTCTCCTCTTTGGGCTTGGGCTGGGATGCGTTTTGCGGCGCGGAACACGCGGTTCCGGCGACGCCGATGATGTAGGCCGCTGCAAGGGCCAGACCGATGCCATACAGGCTGGGTCGCGCCATGTCTACCTCCGTACAGGGTAAATTATTTTTCGAGTAACACTTTAAATACCTCGCGGACGCCGCCCGCCAGGCCCTCCAGGTCGTAGCCCCCTTCGAGGACGTAGACCGTGCGGCCCTGGCAGCAATCCTCCGCGACCTTTTCCAGGGCCTCCGCCATATAACGAAATCCGGCGTCGGTCACGGACATTCCACCCAAGGGGTCGCGCCGGTGGGCGTCGAAGCCCGCGGATATCAGCAGAATCTCGGGCCGGTAGGCTCGCAGCGCGGGCAGGACGCCGGTCTCGAAGGCCTGGCGGTAGTCCTCGTCGTTGGAGGCGGCGCGCAAGGGGAGGTTGAGGGTGTAGCCCGCCCCCGCCCCGCTCCCCTTTTCGTCGGCCGATCCCGTGCCCGGATAAAAGGGATAGCGGTGCGTCGAAATGTAGAAGACGTCCGGCCGATCGTAGAACATGTGCTGGGTCGCGTTGCCGTGATGGACGTCGAAGTCGACGACGGCGACCCGCTTCAGGTGCCGCCGCCGCACCAGGTGCTCTGCGGCGATGCCGACGTTGTTGAACAGGCAGAAGCCCATCGCGTACTCGCGCTCGGCGTGGTGGCCGGGCGGGCGGACCATGGCGAAGGAGCGTTCGACCTCCCCTTCCAGGACCCGGTCGGTGGCCTCGAGCAGGCCGCCGGCCGCTAGCATGGCCGCCTCGAAGGAGCGCGGGCCGGCGAAGGTGTCGCCGTCCAAGTAGACGCCCGCCTGCTCGGAGCTGCGGGCGACTTCGTCGTAGTGTTCTTTGTCGTGGACCAGCAAAATATCCTCGGCTCGGGCGGCGCGGGGCGCGATCTCGACCAGCTTGGGAAGGAGGCCCTCGGACTGAAGCATCCGCTCGATGGCGCGCAGGCGTTCGGGGCTCTCCGGGTGCATGGCCCCGGTCTCGTGGGCCTGGTAGCGGGGGTCGTGGACGATGCCGACTTTGTTCATAAGGGAACGCGATTTTAAGATTTTTTAAGCTTGGAACCAAGGGATTCCTCGCCAATTTAACGGAAGGGCCCGCCCCGCAAAAGCCCTTCCCATCGGGACCTAGGCTTGCTACCTAAAGGCTAGCGACGCGGCTCGTACACGGAACAAGAATACGGCCGGATGAACCGGTCTTGAAATTTCGAGTTGCGGTGAGGTTTTATGTTCGGTCTCGGCGGCGGAGAAATCGTCATCGTCTTACTTCTGGCCGTGATCATCCTCGGCCCCAAGGAGATCCCCCGGGTGGCGACCCAGTTGGGCAAGCTGTTCCGCCAGCTGAAGTTCGCCGCCGACGACCTGAAAAATACCGTCGAAAAAGAGCTGAAAGACGAACCCTCCTCCTCGGACAAGCCCAAGGCCCCATGAAGCCCAAGACCATGACATTCGTCGAGCACCTCGAGGAACTCCGCTGGGTGTTCATCAAGTCTCTGCTCGCGGTCCTGGCGGGGACGGCGGTCTGCCTGGGCTTTTCGCCCAAGATCTACGCCTGGCTCCAGGCACCCCTGGCCAAAATTCTCCCCGAGGGCTCGCACTTTATCGCGACCACGCCCTTCGAGTCCTATGCAGCCTATTTCAAGGTGGCCCTGGTCTTCGGCTTTCTCCTGGCGACACCCTTCGTCTTCTTCTTTTTTTGGAATTTTCTCCGTCACGGACTCGAGGACCACGAGCGCCGCGGAGTGATCCCCATCGCCCTGGCGACCAGCGCCCTCTTCGTGGGCGGCGCCCTCTTCGGCTACTTTGTGGTTTTTCCCACCGGCTTCCGTTTCGTCGTCGGGATCCTCGAGGGCACGGGTATCGTCTTCTATCCGAGGATGAGCGACTACCTCTCCTTCTCGCTGCGCCTGCTGATCGCCTTCGGGGTGATCTTCGAGCTTCCGCTGTTCCTGCTGATCTTGGGAAAGCTGGGGCTGGTGAACGCCAAACAGCTCGGCAAGGCCCGGAAATACGCGATCATCCTGATTTTCCTGGTGGCCGGCATCCTGACCCCGGGGCCCGACGTGCTCTCGCAGATCCTCATGGCCTTGCCGCTCTTGGTTTTGTTCGAAGTGGGGATCGTCTTGGTCCGCGTCTTCGGGGCGAAACAGCCGAAATTGGCTACGGAAGAGAATTCTACGGGCGTCCTTCCTTAAGAGTAGCCGCGTTAAGCACGCGTAACCCTTTACATCCTTCCCTCCGAACACCTCC
>JADYZQ010000173.1 GCA_020853015.1 Deltaproteobacteria bacterium | reverse complement strand
TGTAATTATTAATTTTTCTGGAGCTATCGAATGCATTTCCCCCTCCCTCCCCACGGCGGCGAATTGATCAACACCCTGGCCTCGGCCTCCGAGCGCGAAAAGTGGCTGCAAAAGGCCCCTTCGCTGCCCCGCCTCACCCTCAACGAGCGTGAGCTGAGCGACATCGACATGCTCGCCTGCGGCGCCTTGTCGCCTTTGAAGGGTTTCATGGGACAGGCCGACTACGAGTCGGTGGTCGAGAAGATGCGCCTGGCGAACGGCCTGGTCTGGTCGCTGCCGATCACCCTCAGCGTGAAGGAGGAGAACGCCTCCAAGTATGAAGTGGATGCCGACGTTGCGCTCTACGCCCCGACGGGCGAGTGTCTGGCGATCCTGCACGTGAAAGAGAAATACAAGTACGACAAGGAGCGCGAGGCGGAGAAGGTCTACAAGACGAAGGAAGAAAAGCACCCCGGCGTCGCCGCGGTCTACGCGCAAGGCCCGGTGTACTTGGGAGGTCCGGTCACCGTGCTCAACCGCGTGAAGTACGACGACTTCAGCGAGTACCGCAAGGATCCGGCCGAGCTGCGCAAGATCTTCCAAGAGAAGAAATGGCGCACCATCGTGGGCTTCCAGACCCGCAACCCGATCCACCGCGCCCACGAGTACATCCAAAAATGCGCCCTCGAGATAGTCGACGGCCTCTTGGTGCACCCGCTGGTCGGCGCGACCAAGTCCGACGACATCCCCGCGGCGGTGCGCATGAAGTGCTACGAGGCCCTGCTCAAGAATTACTACCCCCTCGACCGCACTTACCTTTCGGTCTTCCCGGCGGCGATGCGCTACGCGGGCCCGCGCGAGGCGATCTTCCACGCCCTGGTGCGCAAGAACTACGGCTGCACCCACTTCATCGTCGGCCGCGACCATGCGGGCGTCGGCAGCTACTACGGCACCTACGAGGCCCAAGAGCTTTTCGACCAGTTCGAGTTGGAAGACTTAGGAATCTTGCCGCTGAAGTTCGAAAACTCCTTCTGGTGCAAGCGCACCGGCGGCATGGCCACCGCCAAGACCAGTCCCAGCGGTCCGGACGAGCAGGTCAGCCTCTCGGGGACGAAGGTGCGCGATATGCTGCGCGCCGGCCAGCTACCCCCGCCGGAATTCTCCCGGCCGGAGGTGGCGAAGATCCTGATCGAGGCGATGAAGGGCTCGTAAGGGCCCATCGCAACATTTCCGGATCTCGGCCGAAAAGCCCCTGAATCCTTTTAAGCGGGGGCGCTTTCTTCGAGGATTTCCTCAGGTTCCCCCTTATTTTTTCGCAGGATAGCTCGCGGCTATGGGGGACACTTTAGCATCCATTTTGAACGCCTCGCGCCCACCGCGGGCGGCCGATCCGGCCGCGCCGGGGGTCTTTTCCGCGCCGGCGGTGGTGTCGGCCCTCTTGGACGGGCCCGAGGGGATCGGCGCGCGGCTCACCGAGGGCCAGCGGGCCCAGCTCTCCGCCCTGGCGGGGGAGAGCGACGAGGGCTTGTTTTGGCGGGAATTGCTGGCCTTTGGGGGAAGTTTAGAGAACGCCGAAAAATTTGATGCCGCCGGCAGGGTTTATGCTGCCGCTGTAGGGGCCGTTCGCGAGGGGCCCCTACGGAGTACCGCAGAAAACCGGCTTAATGCCATTCTCGGCAAGGGTTCTTTCGCCCCCCGCTTCGAATTCCTCCTCAAGCGCTTCACCAAGGACGCATCCGATCCCAAGATGATCGTCCCCATGTTGGCCGGCACGGCCGTCTACGGCCTGGCGCGGACCGCCGCCTTGGGGCGCTTGGCCGGCGGCGCCCGCGGGGCCTGGTATACGCAAGGCTTCGGCGCCCGTCTGGCGGCGTCCACCGTGGGCTTCGCCGCCGAGGTCCCCACCTTCGCGTTCAGCTCGCGTGCCCTGCGCCAGATCGGCGCGGACGGACATCTGCCTCAGCCCGGGCTTGGCCACGAATTTGCGAGCGCCGCGCTCACCTTGGGTTTCCTTAAGACCTTCGCCTTCGCCGGACAGCAAGGCTACGCCCGACTGCACAGCCTGCACGAGGCCGGCGCCGCGATGCGTTTCTCCGGTCTTACTAAATTCTCTCAACCCCTGCTCTCGCAGGGGGCGATGTTCGCTGGCCTGATGAGCGCCCACAAGGCGGAAGAGGGCCTGGGCCTGCGCCCCCGCGTCGACGGCGCGACGACGGTCACCGACACGCTGGCCTCGATGTTCAGCCTGGGCGTCGGCGCGCGCCTGGGGCATTACGCCCTGGGGCCGCGCTTCGCGAGCTTCCAGCGGGAGATGGAATTCAGGACGGGCCTCGCCCTCCTGCAGGGCGCGATGCCGCAAGCGCAGGCGCCCCGAGCGAAATTCACCGCGGGACGCGACCCGCGCGCGACTTACGGCCGCCTGGCCGCCTCCGCCGCGGGGCTGGCGGCCTTCCTGCCGGAGCGGCTCGCCTTCGCGCAAAGCACGGGCTCGGGCCCCCAGGCCTCCGACCCCACTTCCGTCGCGATGACCTGGCTGTCCACCGCCGTGGTCGGCGGCCTGCTGCTGTGGGGCGGCAAGAAGATTCGGGACCATTACGTCGCGCCGCGCGGCCGCATCGCCGAGTTGTCCGGCTTTCGCGCCCAGTTGGAGGCGACGCCGGGAGAGAAGCTCCTGGCCCAGGTGCAAAAGGCCGAGCGTTATTTGCTGGAAGCAAAAGATTACCGCCGGGCCAACGAAGAGGAGATCGCCGTCGAGGCATACAATTTCCTTCGCGTCGCGATTCCCAAACTGGAGCCGAACCAGCGTCTGGTCAGCCTGGAAAAAATCTGGGATCAACTCACCGAGATAGGCGAGCATCACAAGCACCTGGCCCTGCGCATCCTCCGCGAGACCGCCGGATCCTTGGATAAAGACGGGGTCGAGCGTCTCGCCTTCCGGGCCAAGCGGGCGCTGCGCTACGAAGACTGGGACCGAGCGATCAACGCCGTCGTCGTATTGGGCTGGTTGATGCCGCTGCGGGCGCCGGAGAAGCGCCTCGAGGCCGCAGTCGCGATTCACCAGTCCCTGGCGGGGCGCGCGACACAGCTGGCCGAGCACCTCGATTGGCTCGGCAAGGGCCGGATCCTGCTCAAGGGAATGAAGGAGTTCATGGACCAACGGGCGGCCGAAGAAAAGCAGAAGCTGCGCCAGAAGATCCGCGAGCTGAACAAGGCGCGCGAAGGCGGGGAGTCGGCCTTGGATTTTTCGCTGGAGGCCCGGATCCGACGCCT
>JADYZQ010000172.1 GCA_020853015.1 Deltaproteobacteria bacterium | reverse complement strand
GACCGGTCCGATGACCTGGACGATCTTTCCGGTGCTCAGTTTTTCAGACATGGGATGCTCCTTTGCAAATGCTCTAAAAACCTTACTTCAGCGCCTCGGCGCCGTTGACGATGTCCATCAGCTCGGTGGTGATCGCGGCCTGACGGGCGCGGTTGTACATCAGCGTCAGGGAGTGGATCATCTCTTTCGAATTGTTGGTCGCGTTTTCCATCGCGCTCATCCGGGCGCCCAGCTCGCTGGCGCGGGACTCGAGGACCGAGAGGTAAAACAAGGTGGCTAGGTAGCGCGGCAGCATGGCGTCGAGGATCGCGCGGGGGCTCCCTTCCCAAAAGACCGGCGCGCCCGAGGCAGCGCCCTCTTCCGGCTTGAGGTCCAGGGGCAGGATTCGCTGGATCTTGGGTTCCTGCGAGATCGCGCTCTTGAAGTGGTTGAAAGCGAGGTAGAGCACCTCGAACTCCCCCTCGCGGAAGGCTTGGACGAACTTCCGGGCCAGGGCCTCGGCGTCCTTGAAGTTGAACTCCTCCTCGAAAGAGCTGAGCGCCTCTTTTAATTCGATGTTCTTCGCCCGATAATACTCGCGGCCCTTCCGGCCCATGACGGTCAGGCGGATCTCCTCGAAGGCCTTGCCCTCGTGGCGGGTGTAATGGTCGACCCGGCGCAGCAGGTTGCCGTTGAAACCGCCGCAGAGGCCGCGGTCGCTGGTCAGGACCAGGATCTCGGCCTTCTTGGGCTCGTCGGGCATGGCGAAAAGGGGATGATCCCAGGCGTCGGCCTGGGTGACTAGGCGCTGCACCGATTCGCCCAAGAGCTTGCCGTGAGGCCGCGCCTGGACCAGGGCGGATTGGGCGCGGCGCAACTTGGCCGCCGCAACCATCTTCATGGCCTTGGTGATCTTCTGCGTGTTCTTGACGGAGATGATCCGTTTGCGAATGGTCTTTAGGGTTGCCATAGTTGCCGCGCGCCCGGAGCCTTCCGGGCCCGTCTCTTGATCCTATTATCCTTGGAACGAGCTCTTCATCTCCTCGAGGGCCTTCTTCAGCTTGGCCGTCAGGTCGTCGTCGAGTTTCTTCTTGGTCGAGATATCGGTCAGGATGCTCGGGTACTTCGACTCGAGGAAGAGCTGGAACTCTTCCAAAAACTTGCGGACCTTCGCGACCGGCAGGTCGTCCAAATAGCCGTTCAAAGCGGCATAAATCTCGACGATCTGCTTCTCGACGGGCATCGGGACGTATTGGCCCTGCTTGAGCACCTCGACCAGGCGTTCACCGCGGGAGAGCTGGCGCTGGGTGGCCTTGTCGAGGTCGCTGCCGAATTGGGCAAAGGCGGCCAGCTCGCGGTACTGGGCGAGCTCGAGGCGCAGGGTGCCCGCGACCTGCTTCATCGCCTTGATCTGGGCGTTGCCGCCGACGCGGCTGACCGAGATGCCGACGTTCACCGCGGGACGAATGCCCGAATAGAACAAGTCGCTCTCGAGGAAGATCTGCCCGTCGGTGATCGAGATGACGTTGGTCGGGATATAGGCCGAGACGTCGCCCGCCTGGGTCTCGATGATCGGCAGGGCGGTCAGAGAGCCGGCGCCGCGCTCGTCGGAGAGCTTAGCGGCGCGCTCCAGCAGGCGCGAGTGGAGGTAAAAGACGTCGCCGGGGAAGGCCTCGCGTCCGGGCGGCCGGCGCAGCAGGAGGCTGAGCTGGCGGTAGGCCACGGCGTGCTTGGAGAGATCGTCGTAGACGATCAGGGCGTGCTTGCCGTTGTCGCGGAAGTACTCGCCGATGGTGACGCCGCTGTAGGGCGCCAGGAACTGCAAGGGCGCCGGGTCGGAGGCGTTGGCCGCGACGACGATGGTGTAGTCCATCGCGCCGAACTGCTTGAGCTTCTCGACGACCTGGGCGACGGTCGACTGCTTCTGGCCGATGGCGACGTAGATGCAGTAAACGCCCTTCCCCTTCTGGTTGATGATGGTGTCGATCGCGACGGCGGTCTTGCCGGTCTGGCGGTCGCCGATGATCAGCTCGCGCTGGCCGCGGCCGATGGGAATCATCGCGTCGATGGCCTTGATGCCGGTCTGGAGCGGTTCGTGGACGCTTTGGCGGGCGACGATGCCGGGGGCCTTGATCTCGATCTGGCGGCGCAGGTCGGAGCGGATGGGGCCGAGGCCGTCGATGGGTTGGGCCAGGGCGTTGACCACGCGGCCGACCAAGGCGTCGCCGACCGGGACGTCCGCGATGCGGCCGGTGCGTTTCACGGTGTCGCCCTCGCGAATCTCGGCGTCGTGGCCCATGATGGCCGCGCCGACGTTGTCTTCCTCGAGGTTTAAGGCCAGGCCGAAGATATTGTTGGGAAACTCAAGCAGCTCGCCCGCCATGACCCGGGAGAGGCCGTAGACGCGGGCGATGCCGTCCGCGATGGAGAGCACCGTTCCGACTTCGTCCATCTCGACCACGCGGTCGTAGTCTTGGATCTGTTGGCGGATGATGTCAGAGATTTCTTCCGGTCGAATTTGCATGTCGTGTTCCTTCTAAAAAACTTAAGCCACCGCCTCCGCGGTCAGGGATTCTTTCAGGCGCTCCAGCTCGCCCTTCAGCGAGGCGTCGAAGACGCGGTCCTGCACCCGCACCACCAAGCCGCCCAGGATCTCGGGGTCGATCTTGGACTCGAGCAGGACCTGCCGCTTGAGGGAGTTCTCTAAGATGGCCTTGAGCTTGCCTTCCACGGGGCCCAAGGAGCCGGCGCTGGTAACTTGGACGCGAACCCGGCCTTTTTGCTCGTCGGCCAGGTCGCGGAACAGGAGGACCAGGAGCGGCAGTTCCGGGATACGCTCGTTGTCGATCAGGACGTGAACGAGATTTCCCACCGTGGGATGGACGCCCAGTTTGGGCGCCAGCGCGTTGAAGATGGCCTTCTTCTTCGACGACGGCACCACCGGCGAGGCCATCGCGGACTGCAGGGCGGGGTTTTCGGAAAAGGCGCGGGATAAGGCCTCGAGCTGGGCCTGGAATTCGTCGATCTTCCCTTGCTCTTGAGCGACCTGCAGCAAGGCCGTGGCGTAGCGTTTGGCGATGGATCCCTGCCTCATGCCAATTTCTCCATCTTTTGAAGGTATTGCTCGACCAAGCGGCGCTGGTCGTCGGGGGTCATGTTCTTGCGGATCAGCTCGCCGGCCAGCTCGGTGGCGAGCTGCACGGCCTCGCGCTTCAGCTCTTCCTTGGCCTTGCGCAGCTCCTGCTGGAGCATCCGCTCGCTGTTGGTCTTGAGGGTCGCGACCTGCTGGGTGGCGGTCTCGACGATGCGGCGCCGCTCGAGCTCCCCGTCTTTTTGCAGGGAGGCGACCAATTCATTCATTTCTTGTTCGATGGATTTGAGGCGGGCCTCGTACTCGGCGTACTTCTTTTCGGCGTTGGCCTTCAGGTCGCGGGCTTGATTGATATTGGTGCGGATCAGGGTGGCCCGACTGGCGAAGAAGTCCTTGGCCGGCTTGCGCAGGAAGTAAAGGAGGATTCCGGCTAAAATGAGAAAGTTAATGCTCCAATAGACCAGGGCCATCGAGGGCCCCTCATGACCACCCTCGGCAGCGGCCCAAAGGGGGCTGGCGACCAGGGCGAGGGAAATTCCGTAGATATTGGCAAGGAGGCGTCGCATCAGGAGGCCACCTTTCGTCCCAGGAGCTTTTCGGCCATCTCGCGCGAGAGGTCGCGGGAGAGGCTTCGCAGCTTGAGTTGAGCCTCTTTGGATTGCTGGGAGATTTCGGCGCGGGCCTTCTCGAGGGCGGCCTCGAGCTCTTGATGGGCCTTCGCCGCCAAGGCGCCGGCCTCGCCTTCGCCCTCTTTCTTGGCCTTGTCGCGGAGGGCCAGGCCCTTAAGGCGGGCCTCTTGGATCTTCTGCTGGTGGGTCTCCATCAGCGCCTGGGTCTTCTCGTTGAGGGCCTGGGCGTCATGCTCGGCCCCGACGGTCAGGGCCTTGCGCCGGTCCAGGAGACGAAGGATGGGTCGAAAAACCAGAAAATTCAAGATGATATAGGTGAATAGAAAGATCCCGATCTGGAAGAAAATCGTCTCGTTGGGCAAAAGTTCAACCATACACCGAACCTAGGGCTTCATCGTCTGCGATGAATGGAAATAATGTGGAGAAAATCCGCGCGACGTGAAAAAAAATCGCATGCGCAGGTACCATGCAGGGCGAAACCTTGTCAAGGCAATGATCCGCCGCGGCAAAAAGCGCGCAAAATCCCGAAAGGACTTGGTTTATTGGGTGAGACCCCAGGGGGATTTGGGTTGGGAAGAGCCTCTAGACGACCGGTGACGGCGCCAGCTCGAAGACGCGCCCGCCGGCCTCGCGGCCCATGCTGCAGTTGCCCTCGAAGACCGCTCCCTCGCTGACCACCAGGCCGGGCGAGACGATGTCACCCTTCACCACCGCGGGGGGATGCATCTCGATGCGGCGCTTCGCCACGATGTTTCCCGTCACCTGCCCCTGGATGATCACGGTGTCGATCTCGATCTTGGCGTCGACTTCGGCGCCCTCGCCGATGATCAGGGTCCCCTCCGAAAATACTTCGCCGCGAAATTTGCCGTTGATCTGCACCTTGCCCTCGAAGGTGAGCTTGCCGTCGAACTCGGCGCCCTTGTCGAGCACGGTCATGGCGTCTTCGGATACGAGCTTGAGGGCGCGGTCTTTGTCTCCAAACATAGTGTCTCCTTTACGAAACGCCGCGCCCTGCTTGCCTGGAGGACGCCCCTGGGGCATCCGGAAGGGAGGAAGGGCGAAGCAAAATGATTAGCCGATGATCGCGTTGAAGATGCGATCTAAGTCTTCCGAGCTGTAGTAGTCGATCACCACCTTGCCCTTGGCGCCGCGGGCCTTGATCTTCACCTTGGTGCCGAGGATCTTGGTCATCTCCTGCTCGATGAAGGTCAGCTGCGGGTCGCTGAGCTTGGTCTGCACCCGCCGCTCGACCTTCACGCCGGACTTCACCTCCTGCGAAAGCCGCTCCACTTCCCGAACGGACAAGCCTTCGCTGAGGATTCGCTTTTTTACCTTGATCTTGAGATCGTCGTCCTCGATCGCCAGCAGCGCACGAGCCTGACCCATCGAGAGGCGTCCCTCGATGATGTCGCCGCGAATCTCTTCCGGGAGAGTCAGGAGGCGCAGGGCGTTGGTGATGCTGGAGCGTTCCTTCCCGACGCGGCGGGCGATCTCTTCCTGGGTGAAACGGTAGCGATCGCCCAGCTCTTTGTAGGCCAGGGCCTCTTCGATGGGGTTCAAATCCTCGCGTTGGATGTTTTCGATCAGCGCGAGTTCGAGGACCTGCTCGGGCGCGGCGCTGGACACGACGACGGGAACGGTGGCGAGGCCCGCCAGCTTGGCCGCGCGCAGCCGGCGCTCGCCGGCGATCAGCTCGTATTTCCCGCCCTCCATGCGGCGGACGATCAAGGGCTGGATCACACCCTGTTCTTGAATCGAGGCGGCGAGCTCCTCGAGCGCCTGCTTGGAAAAGATCTTCCGCGGCTGGCCGCGCGAAGGAAGGATGTCGTCGATGGGACAAGGGAAATACCCCTCGGAGGGCGCCGGCGCCGTCTGGGCCCCGGCCCTCGGAATCAGTGAGGCCAAGCCCTTGCCGAGCGCTCGATTGCCGCCTGTCGTCTGCATTTTTGTCCCCTTTCTCGGGTGCGGCGCCGCTGAAGGGAGCCGCTCAATAATGTTCGCTTCCTAATCGGTTCGCGGGCCATGCCCCCCTGCCACAGCACAGCCGCCTCTTTTCGCCCCTGACCGGCCTTGGCCCGGAATTTCACTTTGCCAAACCCCTCCCCTAGCTTCATGCTCAATATCAATGAGTGGAGGCGCTGAGTCCCTCCGAATAATTTTCTTGTACGTAATTATGCTTCTTTTTCCCGACCAATAGCTCGGCGGTCAGCTCCAAATAGCTCTTCGCGCCCTTAGAATGTACATCGTAGAGTATGATGGACTTCCCATGGCTGGGGCTCTCGCTCAGCTTGACGTTACGCGGGACGACGGCGTCGTAGACCTTGTCCCCAAAGAAGCCCCGCACCTCGCTCGCCACCTGCCGGGCGAGGTTGTTGCGGTTATCGTACATCGTCAGGATGATGCCCTCGACTTGCAGTCGGGAGTTGAGGTGCTCTTGGACCAGCTGGATGGTCTTCACCAATTCGCTCAACCCCTCCATCGCGTAGTACTCGCACTGCACGGGAACGACCACGCCGTCGGAGGCGGTGAGGGCATTGATGGTGAGCAGGTTCAGCGAGGGCGGACAGTCGATGATCACGTAATCGTAATGGTCCCGGACACCCTCGATGCCGTTGGCCAGCCGGTTTTCGCGGGCGAAGGCCGAGACCAGCTCCAGCTCGGCGCCGACCAGCTGAGTGTTGGAGGGGGCCAGGTCCAGATAAGAAAGCTGGGTGGAGACGATCACCTCTTGGAGCGGGGTACGGTGGACGAGGACATCATAGATGCTGCGGGTCAGATCGTGCTTGCCGATGCCCAGACCGCTGGTCGCGTTGCCCTGGGGATCGAGGTCGATTAAGAGGGTGCGGCGTTCCGCCGCGGCCAGGCAAGAGGCCATGTTGACGGCGCTGGTGGTCTTACCCACCCCACCCTTTTGGTTCGCGAAAGCCAGCACTCGCATAGCACCTCCTCGTTGCGGATCCCGGTATCAGAATGCGGAAGCTATATATTTAATTTTTTCCTCTTGGCAACAAAAACCTACATTTCATGTATTGTATGGTCAAAAGTCTTGGAAAACGGCCCCTTGTTTGGCCTTTGCCTAGGGATATGACAGGCTGCCTCAGTTTTTTTATTCCGTTTTTCGGAGGAGCGTGAGAATCCCAGGCCGCCCCGCCTCGTCCTGCCTCGAAAATCGCCGGTAAGTGATTTTTCCTACTTCTACTCCCAGAGGGGGGGCCTGGGTCAAGTACTCGGCGTGAATTTTTTCATTACTGAAGACATACCAGAGACGCCAGGGGATCTGGCCTCGACGGGCGAGCCGAAGGAGGTCTCGGGGTGTCGCGGTTCCACGTGAAACCAAATCCCAAGTTCGAGCGACGGCGGGCAAATCTTTTTCGCTGAGCTCTTCAAAGCGCTTGGCGACCACGTGAGTGTTTTTCAAATCCAATTCGGAGCGGAGACGCTGCAGGAAGGCCGTACGCTTTAAGGAAGCGTCCAATAACACCGCAGGGCTCGAAGGATTCAGCAAGGCCCAGACCACACCTGGCAACCCGGCGCCGCTTCCCACATCGAGGAAGGAAAACTTCTCGGAGAGGGCCTGCGACGCAGCAACGCAGTCGAGGATGTGCTCTTCAACAAATTCCTGGCGACTCTTGGCCCCGGTCAAGTTGATCTTGGAATTCCAGGCAAGGACGAGGTCTGTATACCTCAATAGGTCTTCGCGTGTTCCACGTGGAACATTGGGGAGGAGTTTCTCCAGGAGATTCCACTCACCAGAAGACTGGCCTGGGGAGTTCATTCCACAAGGTCCTTTGCCGCAGCAAACTTTTTGAGATGAATGGCGAGGATGGTGATCGCCGCGGGTGTGATCCCGGAGATACGGGAGGCCTGGCCTAAGGAATGTGGCCGTAAGCGTTGGAGCTTCTCGACGACCTCCCGGCTGAGCCCGGGGATCCCCTCGTAGGAAAAATTTCCCGGCACGCGCAGGGATTGGAGGCGCTCGTTCCTTTGAATCTCCTCCTCCTGGCGCTGAATATAGCCCTCGTACTTGACTTGGATCTCCACTTGCTCTCGAAGTTCCGCGTCGGAGGCCCGGTAAAGGGCCTCAGATCCGGGAAAAATTTCCAAAAGGTGGCTCAGTGAAAGTCCGGGGCGACGCAGGAGCTCTCCTAGGGGCAGGGGCTGTTCGATGCCGGGCGTTTGAAGTCGGGCCAAGATTCCATTCGTCTCCGCGTTAGGAAAAGCCCTTTGCCCGCGCAGGAGGGCCATCCATTGCTCCAAACGATCCCTTTTCTCCACATAATGCCGGTAATCCCCTTCCTCGACCAGGCCCAGGCGGCGTCCGTAAGCCCGAAGGCGGAGGTCGGCATTGTCTTCGCGGAGCAGGAGGCGGTACTCGGCCCGCGAGGTAAACATGCGGTAGGGCTCCCCGGCGGTCCCCTGCGTGACTAAATCGTCGATCATCACCCCGATATAGGCCTCGGATCGGCCTAAGACGAGGGGCTCTTCCCCGCGAATCTTCAAAACGGCGTTGATCCCTGCCATAATCCCCTGACCCGCCGCCTCTTCATAGCCGGAGGTGCCGTTGATCTGCCCCGCGTGGAAGAGCCCGGAGACCCTTTTGGTCTCCAGCCAGGGGGTCAATTCGGTGGGCGGGACGTAGTCGTACTCGATGGCATAGCCCGGGCGCATCATCTCGGCCCGTTCCAGGCCGGCGATGCTGCGCAAAAAGGCCAGTTGGATATCGATCGGGAGGGAGGTCGAGAGCCCATTGACATAAACCTCATGGGTTTCCAGGCCCTCCGGCTCTAAAAACAGCTGGTGGCGCTCCTTATCGGGGAACTTCATCACCTTGTCCTCGATGGAGGGGCAGTAGCGCGGCCCCACCCCTTGGATTTGACCCGAATACATGGGGCTGCGGTGGATCCCGGAGCGGATAATCTCGTGGGTCTTCTCGTTGGTATAGGTCAGGTGGCAGGGGATCTGCGGCAATTCAATGCGGTTGTCCGAAAAACTGAACTTCCGCGGCGGCTCGTCGCCGGGCTGTAGCTCCAGGCCGGAATAATCGATGCTGCGCCGGTCCAGACGCGGACAGGTGCCGGTCTTGAGGCGGCCGACGGGAAAGCCCAGGTCTCGCAGGCTCCCCGAGAGCTGGAGCGCCGGTAGGTCCCCGGCACGCCCGGCCCCGACCTGATTTTCCCCCATATGGATCAGCCCATTGAGAAAAGTCCCCGTGGTCAAAACCACCGCCTTGGCGGGAAAGAAAATCCCGAGGGAGGAGAGCACGCCCGTGACCCGACTATCCTCCACGCCCAGGGAGTCGGCAAAGGCCTGCTTGATCTCCAAGTTTGGGGTGTTCTCCAAGACCCACTTCATCCGCTTCTTGTAGAGGAGCTTATCGGCCTGGGCGCGGCTGGCCCGGACCGCGGGGCCCTTGCGGGTGTTCAGGAGGCGAAACTGAATCCCGGTCGCGTCAATATTCTTCGCCATCTCGCCGCCTAAGGCATCAATTTCCTTAACAATATGTCCCTTGCCCAGGCCCCCGATCGCCGGATTGCAACTCATGTGGGCGATATTATCCAGGTTGGAGGTCAACAACAGGGTCCTGGCCCCCATGCGGGCGCTGGCCAAGGCGGCCTCGCAGCCGGCATGGCCGGCCCCGACCACCAGGACGTCGTAGATTTTATCATAGCGTAACATCTCGGACCTCGCGTTCCACGTGGAACGAAAATAAGGGTATATTTTTACCCAGCTGTATTAACCCAGCGGTCCTCGGGCCCGGCGGCCCAAAATCCGGTATCCGCCCCGCCTTGCAGATGCGCGCGGGCGTTTCTACAAGTGATTTTGCGTCAAGACGGGTTTGTGGATCGTTTATGACGCAAAAAGTATGGCGAAAATATTTTTATGACGCGCCAGCAAAACCGCATGAATAGTGGTTTTCCGCGATTTATCCTAAGATCGCTTGGTCGGGTTCGATTCCGCCGGCGGCGAAGCCGGTTCGCCCAAGCTCCATTGCGTCAAATCCTCCAAGGAGGCCTCCACCGTGCCCTTGGCCCGCAGCTTGCGCAGCTTCTTGACCAAGTCCTTGCTGACCGTCACCTGGGGATGGGTCGCCAGGGCGGCCTCGAGCTCCGCCTCCAACCCACCCCGGCCGTAACGGTCGGGGTGGATCAGGAACTTGTCCCCCTGCCGCTCCACCTGCCGGTACTCCACGCTGACCGGGACCCCCTCGAAGAGGGTCACCCAAAAGCTGCTGCGCCGGTTCCGCTGATATTTGTCCAAAAGCTCGGGGTCGCGTTTTTCCGAATAGGCCAGCTGGATGCGCCAGGCGAGTTCTTTCACGTCGTCGGCCTTCATCCGCAGGCAGGCATGGGAGGCGGCGCGACCGATGCTGCGGGGGGCATTGGTCCCGTGGATTCGAATTCCGTCTTCCATCAGCATCTTGACGGCGCCCAGCGGGTTGCCCGGCCCGGGCGGGGTCTTCTCCGCCCCTTCGGCCCAATCGCTGTCCGGCGGGATCCACCAGGGGTTCCAGACGATGTGGGATATATTATAGTCCCGGATCGGGGTGGGGTATCTCGGCATCCCGATGGCCACGCTGTAGCTGCGATCGAGGCGCCCGTTGACGTAAAGGTCCAGCCGAGTCGCCGGGAGATTGATCTTCAGCGAAAGCTGTTCGAGTGGGGTGGGGCGGCTTTCCGGACCCAGGTCGGAACTTAGGCTCTCCGGCGGAGGGCCGGCGACCATGTCGGCCCGAGCCGCGCTGAAGCCAAAGATCCCCGCAACCCAGCCGCAAGCCAGGATCACGATACCTCGCACCCACACCCTTCCCTTGGAACCCGTCTTCAACATCACCGCCTCGCCTTTCCGAAACCTGCCCTTCCCTCGGCGTCGGTGTTGCGACACCGGCCGCCGGCCCGCGCCAGATTTAATGCCTGGGCGTTCACTTTCCAATGCAAAAATGCGAAAAAATCTCTCCCAAAATATCCTCCGAATGTACCTTACCGAGCAAGACCTCCATCGCTTGGACGGCGGCCCGCAGGTCCGCGGCCGGAAGTTCCAGCGGGCGGCGCTCGCCCAAGGCACGCCGGGCGCGGCCCAAGGCCTCCCGCCCCTGGCGGAGGGCCTCGCGGTGCCGGGCATTATTCAGATAGGCGAACTCCCGCTGCCGCAGGCCTTCCAATCCGACCCGCGACAAGACGGCCGCCTTTAGCTCGGCCATCCCCTGGCCGCTGCGGGCCGAGACCCGGAGCAGGGGGCCTTCTCCCGGCAGGGCCCCCGCGTCCCAGGCGGCCGCCGGCAGATCGGCCTTGTTGGCCACCCTCAGGACGCGTCCCGCGAGCAGCTCCCCCACGCGCAGGTCCTCGGCCTCCAGCGGGGCCGAGGCGTCCAGGACCCAAAGCACCAGGTCGGCACGCTCGGCGGCCTGCCGCGAGCGGCGAATGCCCTCCTGCTCGACCGCTTCCGCACCCTCGCGGATCCCGGCGGTATCGAAGAGCTGCACCGGCACCCCCTCCCATTCCGCCCAACCCTCAATCACGTCCCGGGTGGTGCCCGGGCGTTCATGCACGATAGCGCGCTCTTCGTTCAAGAGGCGATTGAGCAGGCTGGACTTGCCGACATTGGGGCGTCCGACAAAGGCGAGCCGCAGGCCCTCCCGCAGCAGCCGGCCCGCCTGGAAACGCTCCATCCAGGCCTCCAGCTCGGCCTCTAGGGCATCCAAGTCGCGGGCCAGGGCCTCGGCGGAAAGGGGCTCCAAATCCTCGTCGGGAAAGTCGATCGCGGCCTCGAGCTGGGCGCAGGCGCGCAGCAGGGCCTCGCGCATCCGCCCGACCTGCGCGGAGAGCCGTCCCTCCAGCTGGGCCCGGGCGTTGCGGAGGGCCGCCTCGCCCTTGGCGTGGATCAACTCGGCGACGGCCTCGGCCTGCAGGAGATCGCATTTCCCATTCAGGAAGGCGCGGCGGGTGAACTCGCCCGGCTCGGCGGCCCGCAGCCCCTGGCGCAGCAGGGCCTCGAGAAGGGCGGCCAGCAGCAAGGGACCTCCGTGGGCGTGGATCTCGACCACCTCCTCGCCGGTGTAAGAACGCGGCGCCCGCATCCGCACCACCAAGGCGCGGTCGAGGGACCGGCCGCTCTCCGGGTCGGCCAATTCGCCCAGATAGAAGCGGTGGCTCTCCATGGCCTCGATTCTGGGCCGGCCGCGCCAGAGGCGCCCCGCCACGGCGGGGGCCCGGGGGCCGCTGAGGCGTAGGACGCCAATCCCCCCCTCTCCGGGCGGGGTCGCGATCGCGACGATGCTGTCTTGGGAATAATCGCCTTGCATGGTGACAAGCCTCGGCCAAAGCCGTAAGGCGCGTCAAGCCTTTGCGCGCGGGCGTCGAGCCCTGCGGGCGACGCAGCCTCGCTTCCGCCTAGGCCGTCTTCTTTCCGCCCTTGAGCAGGTCTCTCAGGCGGATGTCCTTTTGGTTCATCCATTGCTGCAGCACGGTCAGCACCGTGTTGACGAAGATGTAGAGCACCAGTCCCAAGGGAAGGAAGATCATGAAAAGCGAAAAGACCACGGGCATGATCATCATGATCTTGGCCTGGGCCGGGTCGGCGGTGCTGGGGGTCATCTTCTGCTGGAGGACCATGAAGACGCCGAGCAGGATGGGCATGATGAAATAGGGATCCGGCGCGGAGAGGTCCTGGTAGAAGGCGAAAAAGGGCGCGTGGTAGAGGTCGGTCGCGTTGTAGAGCACCTTGTAGAGGGCGATGTAGATCGGCATCTGGACCAGCATGGGCAGGCAGCCGCCCATCGGGTTGACCTTGTGCCGCTTGAAGAGCTCCATGGTCTGCAGATTGAGCTGCTCGCGGTTGTCGGCGTACTTCTCGCGCAGCTTCTGCAGCTGCGGCTGCAGGGCCTGCATCGCCTTCATCGATTGCATCGACTTCCGGGTGAGCGGGTGCAGGATCAGCTTGATCAGCAGGGTCAGGGCGATGATCGCCAGCCCCCAGTTGTGCAGGAAGGAATGAAAGAGCTTGAGCAGCTGGAGGATAGGCAGGGCGATGAGCGAAAACCAACCGTAGTCCACCGCCTGGTCCAGCCGCGCCTCGCCGAAGGTCTTGAGCAGGGCGGGGTCCTTGGGCCCGAGGTAGAGGGTGAACTGGTAATCCCGGGCCTGGCCTGGCGCCAAGGCCTCGGGGGCGTATTGCAGCTGGGTGAAGACCGCCCCTCCGACCTTTCCGTATGCGACCCGATTTTGGGGGGAGACGGTCCGCGCCAAGAGCATGCTGAGAAAATAATGGTCTTCCAAACCGGTCCAGGAGATCTCGCCGCTCTGCTCTTGGAAGGCGCCCAGCTTGTCGACGTCGGGATGCCGCTCGACGCTCGTCCCCAGGCGATAGAGCGGGAACTTCAAATTGGGTGCCTCTTTGAAGATCCAGAAGCCGCGCTGTTTAAGCGGGTTCTGCGGAACCTCCAAGCGCAGGCCGGGGCTGAGCGTAACCGGGGCGCCGCCGCGGTTTTCGAGGCGCAGCTGCACCTGAAGGGTGTAGTCGGTGCCCAAGAATTCCAGCCGCTGCTGCACGGCCAAGTCGCCGACCTGGCCCTGGTAGTTGAGGAAGCCCTTGCCGCTCTCGGCCAACTGAAAATTAGGCGTGAGCGGCCCCTGCCCCGGGAAGAGCAGGAACGAGAGCGGATAGCTCCCCGCCACCCGGCGCAGCAGGTCGATGTTCGGACCCTTGCGGCCCGGTTCGAGGAAATACTTGTTCAGCAGCCACTCGACAGGGAGCCCGCTGCGCGAGGAAAACTTGCCGCGCACCAAGGGGCTTTCCAATTCGTTGGTGAGCTCGGGGGCGCTGGGCGCGGCGGGCATCGGGGCCGCCGCCGGCGTTCCCGAGGCGCCCGGCGCCGGGGTCGCCGCCGCCGGACCGGAGGGCGCCGCCGCGACCGGAGGCGGGGCCTTGGGCTTCACGGGCGGCTTGTAAAAGAATCCGTAATAAACAATGAAGACGGCCGCGCTTAGGACCACGGCCAGTAGACTGCGTTTTTCCATAAAATTTCTTTCTACCTCTCCACCCTCGGCGCCGGCACCGGGTCATGGCCCCCCGCGCAAAAGGGCTGGCAGCGGGCCAATCGGCGCAGGATCAGCCAGGTGGCCTTCCCGGTCGGGTGGACTCGGAGGCACTCCAAGGCATAGACCGAGCAAGTGGGGTGAAAACGGCAGGCCGGCGGCAATAGCGGGGAAAGCCAGCGCTTGTACTGGCGCACACCAAAAATCATTACTGATTTCAACATCTTAATCTATCACCCGGCGCCAAAAACGGCCGACCGATTCAAGGCGCTCCCTTATGCCCTGATTTGGACCCAAACGAGAAGCGAATTTATCGCCCCAGGGGTCCCGTCCGGCAGGCGAAGGCGGCCGTCAGAGCCGCGCGCAGCTCGCCGGGCTCGGCCTCGAGGGCGGAGGCGAAGAAATAAACCAAATAGTCGCAGGGCGGAAGGGTGGTCCGGAGACGGCGAAAGCATTCGCGGGCAAGGCGCTTGAGGCGGTTGCGGTCGATCACCCGGCGAATTTTTTTTTTGGCGGCACGATCCCGAGGCGGGCGTAGGCAAGGAAATTGCTTTTGTACCTAACCGAGAAAAAAGGCGTGGAAGTTTTCGGCTTCGAGGCCAGCAGGTCGCGGAAAATTTTTTCCTCGCGAAGCCGGACGGATTTGGGGAGGGTGCAATCGTCGGCGCTGGTCATTCACCGCCTCGTGGGAAGGAATTATTTCTTATAGACCGTCTTGGCGAGGCGCTTGCGCCCCTTCGCCCGCCGCGACTTCAGCACGTTTTGCCCGGCGGTGCTGGCGCTGCGCTTGCGAAAGCCGTGTTTGCGTTTGGCCTTGATTTTACTGGGCTGAAACGTTCTTTTCATCGCGGAATCCTCGTCGAGATTTTCGGAAAAAAATTTTCTCCGATCGCTGGCTTGAGAACATTTTTGCTTTCTTTAGTCAACGGCAAAAAAAATTTCGTTTCAAGACCGATGCTTATCTTTTTCGAGAAAAAAGCTCTTGCCAAAAGCAGGAGGGAAATCTAGAACCCGCCTTCGCTCTGCGATTTTTTTTCGAAGGTTTCGGCCTTTTTGAACTTGAGGAAGAAAAAAAATTGGCATAGCGTTTTTCAGTTCTTTGGAAAATTTTTTGTCGGGAACAGATCGCGAGGCGCGAGCTTCGGTAAAAAACCTTTTATCATTTTGGATCCCAAACGAGTGCCATCTCCGGTGGCCCCGATCGATTGGGAGGGTAAGATGAATTTTTGAGGACAAAATAATAAAAGCTTTTTGACCCTCCCTTTAAGAGAGATGCCTTTCCCACCGGCGCCGCTCAACGGTCCGCGATCCCCGAGAAAAAATCGTCCACAACCTCTTTCCTGCTGCGCGCCTTGGCCGCCGTGGAATGACGCATTGTGTAATTTAGGGGATTTTTCACGAAAATCATAGCGTAAATCATTGAAATTGTTGTATAATTTTGTTTTCCACAATCGTGGATAACCCTGTGGATTATTGCCGCTGCCCATGAACGATACCATCCAGAAAGTGATCGCCTCGCTTCAGACCAAGATCAGCGGCCTCAACTATAATAATTGGATCAAGCCTGCCACCTTCCGCCTGGGCGAAGACCAGCGCCTGGCCATCGAGGTCCCCAACAAGTTCATCCGCGACTGGATCACCGAGAACTACCTCAACCTGATTAAGTACGAGCTCTTCAAGGTCACCGGCCTGGAGCATGAGGTTGCCTTCCGCATCGTCGAGGAGTCTGCCCCCTCACTTGAGGCCGCTCCCGAACCGCCGGCCGCCGAGGCCCCGGCCGCCGCCGAGGCGCCAGGTCCGAAAAAGGCCCAAGAAGGCCTCAACCCGAAGTACACTTTCGACACCTTCGTGGTCGGCAACTCCAACCAGTTCGCACACGCCGCCTCCCGGGCGGTGGCCAATCTGCCCTCGCTCGCCTACAACCCGCTGTTCATTTACGGGGGCGTGGGGCTGGGCAAGACGCATCTGCTCAACGCGGTAGGCCTCGAGATTCATCGCACCCAAAAGCAGCTCAAGGTGCTCTACGTCCACGCCGAACACTTCACCAACGAGCTGATCAACAGCATCCGTTACGAGAAGATGTTCGAGTTCCGCAAGAAATACCGCGAATCCTGCGACGTCCTGCTGATCGACGACATCCAATTCATCGCCGGCAAAGAGCGGACCCAGGAAGAATTCTTCCATACCTTCAATTACCTCTACGAGTCGCGCCGCCAGGTGGTGGTCACCTCCGACCGCTTTCCCAAAGACATCCCCCAGCTGGAAGAGCGGCTGCGCTCGCGCTTCGAATGGGGGCTGATCGCGGACATCCAAGCCCCCGACACCGAGACCCGCGTGGCGATCTTGCGCAAGAAGGCCGAGGAAGACCGCATCGCGCTGCCCGACGAGGTGGCGATGTTTCTCGCCACCCACATTCGCAACAACGTGCGCGAGCTCGAGGGATCCTTGATTCGACTCAGCGCCTTCTCCTCGCTGTCCGGCAACGAGATCAGCGTCGAGATGGCCCGGGAGATACTCAAAAACTTGATACCCGACCGCTCGCGGGCCCTCACCATCGAGGCGATCCAAAAGCTGGTCGCCGACCATTACAACGTAAAGATCAGCGATCTGAAATCCCCGCGGCGCCTTAAAGTCTTGACCGTGCCCCGCCAAATCGCCATGTACCTCTGCCGCAAGCACGTCAAATCCAGCTTTCCCGAATTGGGCATGAAGTTCGGCGGTAAAGACCACTCCACGGTGGTCCACGCGGTGCAAAAGATCGAAAAGCTCCTCCAACAAGATCTGACCCTGCGCAACGAGATCTCCTCCCTCGAGAAAATCCTCCAAACCGAGATCGCCTAGGTCCCCTTTTTTTTCCGTTTTTTTTCCAAATCTGCGGCGCCCAGGCCCTTGCTTTCGTTGCAGGCCTGTGCTTTTGGAGGTAAACAGTTTCTCCACAACTTACCCACTGTGGACGAAATTCAGGGAGGAACTGGGGACGAGCTGTGGAATAAAACTCCGTCCCCAAAACGGAACCGAGCCGCCGAAATTGTCCCAAGCCTTTCCCAAGGACAATCGCTTCCTAAAGCAGGGGTTTAGACGGCTTATCCACCTCTCCACAGGGCCTATTACGGTGACTTATTAAATATATACCCGATTCCATCATAGAGAATGGCTGTGGGAATCGAGAAAGGGACGAGCTCTCCATGGAAATCAAAGTCTCCCGGGAAGAACTCAAGCAGGGTCTTTACTGGACCCAAAACGTCGTCGAAAAGAAGACCACCAAGCCCATCCTCAGCAACGCCCTCCTGGAATGTTCCCAGGACAGGCTCAAGATCAGTGCCACCGACCTCGAGGTGGGTATCTCGGTCGAGCTGCCGGCCCAGGTGAAGCACGCGGGCCAGGTCGCCGTCCCCGCCAAAAATCTCTACGACATCGCCCGCGAGATCACCTCCGAGCAGATCACCATCAAGCGCCGCGACGACCACTGGTTGGAGATAACCGCCGGCTCCTCCAAGTTCAAGGTAGTAGGGCTCTCTCCCCAGGAATTTCCCTCCATGCCCGAGCTGGCCAAAAAAAACCTGGTCGGTCTGGACGCGCCGGCCCTCAAGGCCATGATCGAAAAGACCCTCTTCGCGGTTTCCACCGACGAGACCAAGTACAACTTGAACGGGGTCTTCCTCGAGGCGGCCGGGGACAAGAAACTCCGGATGGTTGCGACCGATGGACATAGGCTCAGCTGGTCCGAGCGGGCCATGACGCAAAATTTCCCCCTCGCCAAGGGCGTTTTGCTCCCGCGCAAGGGGGTTCTCGAGCTCCAAAAGCTGATCCAGGAGGAGGACGGCGTACTTCCGATCGCTATCGAGGGCCGCAACGTCATGGTCCAGCGGGGGCCGGTCACGCTGTTTATCCGCCTGATCGAGGGGGATTTCCCCGATTACCGCCAGGTCATCCCCGCCAAGAACGACCAGAACGCCCTGCTACCCAAGGCCCAGCTGGTCGGGGCCCTGCGCCGCGTCTCCCTGCTCAGCCAAGAGCACAACCGCGGGGTTAAACTCACCTTCAACAGCGGTCAGCTCGAGTTGATGTGTTCCAATCCCGATTTGGGCGAGGCCCGCGAGGAGGTCGAGTGCCAGTACAAGGGCAAGCACCTCGAGGTAGGATTCAACTACCGCTACTTCCTCGACGTCCTCTCGGTGCTCGAGGACGAGACGGTCAAGCTTGAACTCAAGGACGAGGTCAGCCCCTGCTTGATCCGCTCCGAGATCGACAAGGGCTTCTTAAGCCTGATCATGCCGATGCGGCTTTAAGCGGTGGCGCTCGAGGCCCTTCACATCCGCGATTTCCGCAATATCGTCGCCCAGGACTGGGCGCTCGCTCCCGGGCTCAACGTCCTCGAAGGGGAGAACGCCCAAGGCAAGACGAACTTCCTCGAAGCCGTTTACTATCTGGCCAACGGCCGCTCCTTCCGGGGCAGCGAGTCGGAGAGCCTGATCCGCTTCGGCTGCGAACATTCCGAACTCAAGTCAACCTGGTCCCACGAGGGCCTGACGCATCGTCTGGCGATGCGGCTTAAGGCCCAGGGCCGGGAGGCGGAGTTTCAGGGGAAACCGATCGTCCGCTTGGCGCCCGTACAAGCCAGCCTCCGCGTCCTGGTCTTCACGCCGGATTCGGCCATGCTGTTTCGCAGCCCGCCCCAGGCGCGGCGCCGCTACTTCGACCACGCGATCGCCGTGCAGCGCCCAGGCTATGGACCGCTGCTTTCGCGTTACCAGAGGATCTTGCGGCAGAGAAACCAGCTGCTGGAACGGGGCGGGCCGCCGGAGCTGCTGGCGAGCTTCGATCGGCAGTGGGCGGAGGGCGCCTTGGCCCTGATGCGGGAGCGGGAAGCCTACCTGGAGGCCCTGCGGGGGCCTTGGGCCAGACGCTTCCAGGACCTGCTGGGCGAGACGGCGGACCTGCATTGGCATTGGTCGGGTCCCCTCCGCGAACGTGGCGCCGCGAGTCTCGAGGGGCTCTTGGAAGCGCTGGAGGGAGTTCGCGAGGAGGAGCGCCGCCGCGGCCTGACCCTGCTTGGTCCCCAGCGCGACGACCTGGCCGCCACCCTGGCGGGGCATCCCCTCAAGGAGATCGCCTCGCAGGGCCAGCAGCGCATGCTGGTCATCGCCCTCAAGTTGGCGGAGGCGGACCTCTTCCAGGGCCGAAGCGGCCGGGCGCCGGTCTTCCTGCTGGACGACCTGGGCAGCGAGCTGGATGCGCGGCACCAGAGTCTCTTGCTTGAGATGCTCGGCGAGCTTAAGGCCCAAACCCTCCTGACCAGCGCCCAGCAAGGGGCCTACGCCGCCCTGCACGCCCGGACTTTTACGGTGCGGGAGGGGCGGCTGAGCGAGTAAAATAGCGCCTCGGGCCAGCTTTACAATATTCCCCCCCTATGCTACAGCCAAACATCTTCGACGGCCGCAGCCCTTTGGGGCTTTAAGGCCGTTTCCACCCCGGAATGAACCGGTTTTTTGGATGCCTCGCCCCCGTCGGTCGGAGGCATCGGGCCTCTCCTCAAGGAGGAATCTTGCCACCCGCAAACAACACCGAATCGGCCCCCAGCGGGGTTTACGACGCAAGCTCCATCAAGGTCCTCGAGGGGCTCGACGCGGTCCGCAAGCGGCCGGCCATGTACATCGGCTCGACGGGCTCGGCCGGGCTTCACCACCTGGTCTACGAGGTGGTGGACAACTCCATCGACGAGGCCCTGGCGGGGTTCTGCGACGCGATCAAGGTGGTCATCCACATCGACAACTCGATCACCGTCGAGGACAACGGCCGCGGCATCCCGGTCGACATGCACCCCACCGAGAAGGTCTCGGCGGCCGAGGTCGTCTTGACCAAGCTGCACGCCGGCGGTAAGTTCGAGCACAGCGCCTACAAGGTCAGCGGCGGGCTGCACGGCGTCGGCGTCTCCTGCGTCAACGCGCTTTCCGTCGAGCTCGACCTCGAGATCAAACGCGACGGCACGGTCTACCACCAGCGTTACAAACGCGGCGTCCCGACCGCCCCGCTCGAGGCCACCGGCAAGTCGAGCAAGCGCGGTACCAAGATATGGTTCAAGCCCGACCCCGAGATCTTCGAAACCCTCGAGTACAGCTTCGACATCCTGAGCAACCGGCTGCGCGAGCTCTCCTTCCTCAACAAGGGCATCAAGATCGAGATCGTCGACGAGCGCAGCGGCAAGAACCACGTTTTCCAGTACGAGGGCGGCATCGTCAGCTTCGTCGAGCACCTCAACCAGCGCAAGGCCCCGCTCCATCCCAAACCGATCTACTTCGAGGCCCAAAAAGACCAGTGCATCGTCGAGATCGCCTGTCAATGGAACGACGGCTACGCCGAAAACATCTTTTCCTTCGCCAACAACATCAACACCCACGACGGCGGCACCCACGTCACCGGCTTCAAGTCGGCATTAACCCGCGTGCTCAACACCTTCATGACCAACCAGGGCCTGCTCAAGTCGCTTAAGGACGAGGGAGTCGAGGGCGAGGACATCCGCGAGGGCCTGACTGCCGTCATCTCGATCAAGATCCCCGACCCGCAGTTCGAGGGCCAGACCAAGGGCAAGCTGGGCAACTCCGAGGTCGAGGGCCTGGTCAAGTCGGTCGTGGGCGAAAAATTGACGCAGCTCTTCGAGGAAAACCCCTCGATCGGCCGCAAGATCGGCAACAAGATCGTCGAGGCGGCGCGCGCCCGCATCGCCGCGCGCAACGCCCGCAACCTGGTGCGGCGCAAGAGCGCCCTCGAGATCGGCTCGCTGCCCGGTAAGCTGGCCGATTGCCAAGAGAAAGACCCGGCCCTCTCCGAGCTCTACATCGTCGAGGGCGAGTCCGCCGGCGGCTCCGCCAAGCAGGGCCGAGACCGGCGCAACCAGGCAATCCTCCCGCTCAAGGGCAAGATCCTCAACGTCGAGAAGGCACGCTTCGACAAGATGCTGACCAGCGAGGAGATCCGCGTCCTGATCACCGCCCTGGGCGCGGGCATCGGCGAGAACAACTTCGACGTCGAGAAGCTGCGCTACCACCAGATCATCATCATGACCGACGCCGACGTAGACGGCGCCCACATCCGCACGCTGCTTTTGACTTTCTTCTACCGGCAGATGCCGCAGGTGGTGGAGCGGGGCTATCTCTACATCGCACAGCCGCCGCTTTATAAAGCCAAGCGCGGCAAGCAGGAAAAATACTTGAAGGACGAGGGCGCCCTCGAGGAATACCTGATCGAGCTGGGCGTCGAGGACCTGAAGCTCAAGGCCAAGAAAAAAGAACTCGTCGGCAAGGCCCTCTCCGGCCTCACCCGCACCCTGCTCAAGTACGACAAGATCCTGGCGGGCATGCGGCAGAAGGCTGATCCTCGGCTGATCGACGCCCTGATCATGGCCACCGAGTTCAGTCCCGAGACCCTCAAGAACCCCAAGAAGATGGATGCCGAATCCGACAAGCTGGCCGCTTATTTGACGGCCTTCTATCCCGACTTGAAGGACTTCGGTCTGGACACCGAAAAGGACGAAGAGCACAGCGCCCAGCGTCTCGTCTACCGCACCCTCTATGGCGGCATGACGCGGCAGACGGTGATCGACCTCACGCTCCTCGAGTCCCCCGAGATCCACGAGCTGCGCGCCATCCAGGGCGAACTCGCCGAGTTAGGCGAGGGCCCCTACGAGGTCCAGTCCGGCGACAAGCGGAACGCCTTCAACAACCTGCGCGAGGTCAAGGACTTCGTTCTGGCCAGCGGTCGCGAGGGCCAATACATTCAGCGCTACAAAGGGCTGGGCGAGATGAACCCCGAGCAGCTCTGGGAGACCACCATGAACCCCGAGACCCGGACCCTCTTGCAGGTGCGGGTCGACGACCTGGTCGAGGCCGACGACATCTTCACCGTCCTGATGGGAGACCAGGTCGAGCCGCGGCGCGAGTTCATCGAGAACAACGCCCTCAAGGTCCGCAACCTCGACGTCTAGGGCTGCCGCCGGGTTTTTTCCTAACCCAACGGAATAAGGCTTAATTTTATTGCTTGGCGGGCTTCGAAGGGCCATGCTACGCTTTTGCGAAATTGTTTGGAAAAGGAGTCTCTCCCATGGGCAAAGTAGTCCTCAACGACCTGGAATTCGATGTCCCCTCCAATTGGCAGGACCAAGGCATGGTGACGCTCACCATCCCCTCGACGGACAAGAACGTCCGGCCCAATATCATCATCACCAAGGAGCGACTCGCTCAGCCGACCGATCTGGCCACTTATTTCGGCAAGATCAAAGAAGCGGTGAAGGCGCGCGGGATCCAAACCTTCCAAATCTTAGATGAGCGCGAAATCAGCATCGCCGGCGTTCCGGCCATGCAGATGGTCTGCGCTTGGGACTTGGCCGCGATGAAGCAGATGCTGGGCCCCAACGCCGAGGTCTTGAAGAATATCAAGCCGGGCCAGAAGGTCCAGCAGATCCAAGTCAGCTTCCTCAAGGGCGACGTGGCGGTCAACCTGACGGCCAGCTTCCCGGCCGAGCAGTTCGAGATCTACACCCGGCCTTTCCAAAAATTCCTTGCGACGATCAAGTCCGTGTAAGGGCGAACTTCGTGTTCGCCCTCCCGCGCGATTTCATGGAGATTCACCCCTACAGGTTTTCTTGCGCGCAGGTCTCTTCGCAGTTCCACTCGCTGACCGTCTCGCCCGCTGCGTTCGCGAAGACCAGCCGATAGCTCCGGTCGTTGGCGTCGAAGGTGACGCCGAACTCGCCCCCCGCCTGCTGATAATGCCGGAGGAAGCTTCCGTCCGCATACTGCTGCAGGGTCACCGTGATGCCGCCCAGCTTCCTCGTTTGCCGGTTGTGGACCATGCTCTTTTTCTTGTCGAAGAAGATCTCCTCGATGAATCCCGGCCATTCGAAGCGCCACAGGCTGGCCCCGTTGGGGTAGGCGACGGTCGTGATGGGGATCCCCATCACCGTGCTTTGCGTCGTGGTCCCGGCCTCCGCGGGCAGGCCCGCGTCGGGCAGGGCGCCCAGCCGGCGCCCGGTGGGCGCCTTTTTGCCGCTTAAGTATTTCTTCTTGCCGCTGAGCGAACCGCCCAGGTCCGTTTCTTCCACGGTCAAGCCCATCGCTTCGGCGCCGCTTTGCCGGGAGGCCTTGGTGCGCAGGTCCACCTGGGCCACGACCTGGCCCTTCGCGTCCTGGAGCAGGAGCGGACCCTGCGCGGGCCAGGTCAGACGGCGGCCCTCGTCCAAGAAAATCAGGGTTCCCTGGCCCGAGGCCCGGAGGTCGCCGGGGGCGACCGGGGCGGGGCCCTTCTCCTTGGCCCCGGCGGTGAGGTGCGGAAGGACCAGCAAGGTCATGGCGGAGAAGAGGAATAATTTTTTCACGGCGTGTCCTTTTATTTTGGCCCGCTAGGGACGCTGGATGGAGAAGTCCGCAAAATCCGAATCGGCCTCTGACCAGGCCTCTTCCACCGCCTCCACGCAGGCGGCGGGCGGGCCCTGTCGGCAGAGACGCAGCAACTCGCGCAAAGGTTCTGCCGCGCCTTGGGCCAGCAGTTCGACGGAGCCGTCCGGGAGGTTGCGGACCCAACCCTTAAGGCCCAGGGAACGGGCGATCTCTTGGGTCCAGGCGCGGTAGCAGACGCCTTGGACCCGGCCCAGGATGACGGCGTGCACTTGCATGGTGGATCGTCCTCCAAGCTTTGTAACAGGCGGCGGGGAAAATTTCCAGCCGACGTTCCCGGTCGTCCGGCTCGGGCGGAATTGCGAAAGAGGCTTCGAGCCGGGGCGAAAATTTTCTACGCTTTACGGAATCGGGAGCCAAGGCTTAAACTTAGCCGGTGAAGATCCTCGCCATCGACCCCGGAAAAAAGCGCATCGGCCTCGCCGCCAGCGACGCCATGCACCTCACGACCCGCCTGCTGCCGGTCCTCGAGGTCTCGGGCTTGGGCGAGTCGCTCCGCGAATTGGCCAAACTGATCGCGGCGGAGGAATTCCAAAAGGTTGTGATCGGCCTCCCCCTCAACATGGACGGGACGGAAGGCGAGCCCGCGCGGGCCGCCAAGGCCATGGCCCAACGCTTGCGCCAAGAGCTTGCGGCGAAGCATATCGCCTGCGAGGTCGAGCTCTGGGACGAGCGCCTGACCAGCTTCGAGGCCGAGCAGCGCACGCGCCAGCAAGGCGTCGCCAAGGCCAAGGCGAAGGCCTTCCTCGACTCGGTGGCGGCCGAAGTTCTGCTCGAGGACTACCTGGCCTCCCATCCCCAAGAAAGCGAATGAGGTATTGCGATGAAGGGCGGAACTTTTCTCAAATTCCTGCTGGTTCTCTTGTTGATCGCGGCGGGGCTCTACCTTTACGTCTCCATCCAACTGGGTCCCTACGGAAAAGGAGGCACCGTCTACATTCCGAAGGGGGCCTCGGTCCAGCAGACGGCCGAGCTCTTGGAGCAGGGCGGGATCATCCGCAGCGCCTGGTCCTTCCGCGGCCTGGCCCGCTGGCGGGGAGTGCAAGCGAAGCTCAAGCCCGGCGAGTATCAATTCGAGGCGGGTGTGACCAGCCGCGAGGTCTTGGACAAGATCGTCCGCGGCGATCGGATCATCCGGCGCTTGGTGGTGCCGGAGGGGTCGAGTTTCGCGCAGATCGCCGCCTTGATCGAGAAGGCCGGAATCGCGCCCCAGGCCGAGACGATGAAGTTTTTCCGCGATCCGGCCCTGCTCGCCGGCCTCGGATTTCCCGCGGTCAGCCTGGAAGGCTACCTGTTTCCCGCCGCCTACGAGTACGACCGGGAGACCACGGCCGAGGGCCTCTTGCGCCAGATGCTGAAGAAATTCCAAGACTCGATCCGCGGGACGATCGCGGAGCGCGCCAAGCAGAGCGGCTGGACGGTCCCCCAGGTGGTGACCTTGGCCTCCATCATCGAGAAGGAGACCGGAATGGCGGCGGAGCGGCCGTTGATCAGCTCGGTCTTCCACAACCGCCTGCGCATCGGGATGCCGCTGCAGACCGATCCCACCGTGATCTACGGCCTGCCCAACTTCGACGGCAACCTCCGCAAGGAGGACCTGCGCAACCCGCACGCCTACAACACCTATGTGCACGTGGGCCTGCCGCCCGGCCCCATCGCCTCGCCCGGCCTGGCCAGCCTCGAGGCGGCACTGAGCCCCGCGGCCAGCAATTACCTCTTCTTCGTCGCGAAGGGCGACGGCTCCCACTTCTTCTCGGCCACCTTGGACGAACACAACGCGGCGGTCGCCCGCTACCAGCTGGGCCGCGCGCCGTCTCCGGCGACCCCGGCCCCCGAAACGCGGCCCGCGGCGCCCGCCGCCCCGGTCGCGCCAAGCCCGGTGATGAAGCCCGTTCCCATGCCGCGCGCACCGCTGCCGGCGCCGACGCCCGCGCCGTCTCGGCCCTTGATGAAGCCGGTCCCGGCGGCGCGTTAAAAAAAAGTCCGCGCGGCCCAAAGGCCGGCGGACTTTCAAAATACCCAATCAAAAATTCTTATTTGTTGAAGAGGCCCTTCAGCGAGCTGACCAGCTGTTCGGCCTCGCGCTGCACCCACTTGGGGGGCAGGGCGCTGGCGCTGCGCCCGGGCTTCTCGTCCTCGGAGCCGATGATGACCGAGGCGGGCGAGGCCTGGGCCTCGGGAAACTCGGTGGGGAGATGCTGCGCGGCGGCTCCCATCAGGCTTAGGTATTCGTCGTAG
>JADYZQ010000171.1 GCA_020853015.1 Deltaproteobacteria bacterium | reverse complement strand
GGTCCGTGCCGAGTTCAACGGCTCCATCTTCTCGGATTACTCCAACAAGGACGACGCGAAGACCTTCACGGCGCCCGTGGATATTCCGGCCAACCCGACTCACTTGATCGCGACCGCCGTGAGCAGCTCGCAGATCGACGTGAACTGGGTGGACAACGCCAACAACGAAGAAGCTTACGAGCTCTGGCGCTCGGTGGGCGACTGCTCCAGCTTCGCCCTGTTGACCGACACCATTCCGGCCAACAGCACCAGCTTCCAGGATACCGGGCTCACGCCCAGCACCCTGTACTGCTACAAGGTGCGCGCGAAGAACTCGGTCGGCACCAGCAGCTTCTCGAACGTCGACGACGCGACGACCTTCCCGGTCCCGACGACGGTCCCGAACCCGGCGACCAATCTGACGGCGACCGCGATCTCCTCGCAGCAGATCGACGTGACCTGGACCGACAACGCGACCAACGAGGACGGCTACAAGATCGAGCGCTCGCAGGACGCCAACTGCTTGCTCGGCGTCGGCTTCGCCGAGGTCGCGACCACCGGTCCTAATACCACCGTATTCCACGACACGGGCCTGACCCCGAGCACCAAGTACTGCTACCGCGTGCGTCCCTTCAACGCTCAGGGCAACGGCTCCTACTCGAACATCGACGACGCCACTACCCTGGATGTGCCCGGCGTCCCGCCGATCGCTCCGATCAGCCTGCAGGCCGACGGCGTGACCAGCAGCCGCATCGACGTCCAATTCGTCGACACGGCGGACAACGAGACGGGCTTCGTGCTCGAAAGGGCCCCCGGCGCCTGCGCCGACGCCAACCCCTTCGCGCCCATCGCCAACCTGCCGGCTTCCGGCGGCATCGGCGGCGGCATCCAGTACCACGACCTGGGACTGCCCGCGAACAGCACCTTCTGCTACCGCGTGAAGTCCACCAACCCGGCCGGCGATTCGCCCTACAGCAACATCGACGACGGTTCGACCCTGGCGGTGCCCGTCACCGTCCCGAACACGCCGATCGACCTGACGGCGACCGCCGAGAACAGCCACTCGATCAAGGTGACCTGGACCGACTCCTCCAATAACGAGGATCACTTCGTGGTCCAACGCGCCGACGGCCTCTGCGCCCAAGGAAATCCGTTCAGCGACATCGCTACGGTTCCCGCGGTCCTGGGCAGCGGCACGACGGTCACCTTCTTCGACAACACGGTCGACGATGCCACCAGCTACTGCTACCGCGTCATCGCGACCAACATCGTGGGCGACAGCCTGCCGTCGAACACCGACGACGCCACCACGCCGGCGGACCCCGTCTGCACGGCCGGCGACGCCGACAACGACAACATCTGCGACGACAGCTTGAACGGCAATCCGGATCCGGATTCGGGCGAAGGGCCTCCAGGCACCGACACCGACGGCGACGGCACGCCTGACGCGGGCGACAACGACTCCGACGGGGACAACATCTCCGACGAGGACGAGGAGGGCGACGGCAACGTCGACACGCCTCCGGTCGACACCGACAACGACGGCACGCCGGACTTCCGCGACGAGGATTCCGACGACGACGGCATCCCGGATGACGAGGAGGCTGGCGACGACGATCCCAACACGCCTCCGGTCGACACCGACGGTGACGGCACGCCGGACTTCCAGGATCCCGACTCGGACAACGACGGTATCCCGGACGGCGCCGACGGCACCCCGATCGACAACTGCCGCGTGGTCGTGAACCCCGATCAGACGGACACCGACGGCGACGGCCTAGGCGACGCCTGCGACCCGACCCCGGGCACCAACCCGGGCGATCAGGACGGCGACGGCATTCCGGACGATGTCGACAACTGCCCGACGGTCCCGAACGCGGATCAGACGGACACCGACAAAGACGGAATCGGCGACGCCTGCGACCCGACCCCCGGCACCGGTTTCTTCCCGATGCTCGAGGGCGCCGGTTGTAGCCTGAACCAGCTCGGAGCCTCCGGTCTGCAGGGCCTGCTGCCCTTCGGCCTGATGCTGATCCCCGGCGCGGTCTTCGGCTACGTCCGTCGGAAGGCTAAAAAGTAAATAAAAACCGCGGCTCCTGCTTGGGGTGGGAGCCGCGGTTCTTACAGATTCCCTAACACCCCATACCCCCAGAAGGCCCTCTAATTGCGGCCAAAAGCCGCGACGAGAGGGCCTTCGTTTATTTAAGGGGGGAGGGGGAGTCGCAATGCCCCGGTATAAACATTCTATCTAAAAGCAAAAATAAGCCTTTATCCACAGGGGGCTTTTCGTCTATCCTATATCTGTACAAAATTGGGTCCGCTAAAAAAATTCTTGCCAAGCTCGAGGCTTGGGCGTACACCCAAGAAAGATTTAAAAAGACCCTATATCCCACACTCCTCTTAACCCCTAGGGCCCCCAACGCAAGTTGGGGGCTCTTTTTTTCAAAATACTGACACCGCCCGTTAATTCCGCTACATTCAGCGCGTGTCGAATCCTTCTTGTTCCAAAATCACTATCGTAGGCGCCGGTTTGGCCGGCTCCGAGGCCGCCTGGCAGCTTGCCGAGCGCGGACATCGGGTCCAGCTCGTCGAGATGCGGCCGGAAAAAAAATCCGAGGCCCACAAGACCGGCGATTTCGCCGAGTTGGTCTGCAGCAATTCCCTGCGCGGCGCGGATTTAAAAAATGCCGTGGGTCTTCTTAAAGAAGAGATGCGCCGCCTGGGGTCTCTCGTCATGCGTTCCGCCGATCGCAACGCCGTACCGGGGGGAGGGGCCTTGGTGGTGGACCGGGAGGGCTTTTCGAAATTCATCACCGAAGCGATCCGCAGCCACCCTTTGATCGAGGTGGTGAATGAAGAGGTCACCGAGCTGGATGCGGCCCCAGGTTCGCCCCTATTGATCGCCACGGGACCTCTCACCAGCCCGGCGCTCGCCGAGCGGATCGCCCGGCTGACCGGTTCCGAATACCTTTACTTCTACGACAGCATCGCCCCCATCGTGGAGGCCGACAGCATCGATCGGGACATCGCCTTCCGTGCCTCCCGCTACGACAAGGGCGAGGCGGATTACCTCAATTGCCCGATGAACCGTGAGGAATACGAGGCCTTCGTCGCGGCGCTCCTGGCCGCCGAGAAGGTCCCCACCAAGGATTTCGAGCGGCCGCAGTTCTTCGAGGGCTGCCTACCCGTCGAGGTGATGGCCGAGCGGGGAAGGGACACCCTGGCCTTCGGGCCGATGAAGCCCGTAGGGCTGATCGACCCGCGCACGGGAAAACGCCCCCATGCCGTCGTCCAGCTTAGGCAGGACGACCTGCACGCGACCCTCTATAATATGGTGGGTTTTCAGACTCGGATGAAATACCCCGAGCAGCAGCGGGTCTTCCGCATGATCCCGGGCCTCGAGCGCGCCGAGTTCGTCCGTCTGGGCAGCATGCACCGAAACACCTTTATCAACGCCCCGCGCCTCTTGAGCCCCCGCCTCGAGCTTAAGTCCCGCCCCGGGATCTACTTCGCCGGCCAGATGATCGGCGTCGAGGGTTACGTCGAATCGGCGGCGATGGGGCTTTACGCGGGCCTAGTCCTGGCCGAGTTTCTGGCCGGCCGCGAGCTTCCGGCGCCGCCGCCCGACACCGCTTTGGGCGCCTTGGTGCGACACATCAGCGAGGCCTCCGGGCAGGATTTTCAGCCGATGAACGTGAACTTCGGGCTGATGGAGATCCCCCCGCCATACCGGCGCAAAGAGCGGCGCCTGGACTTGGCGCGGCACGCCTTGGACCGACTGGAAAATTGGGCGCGACAGGCGGGGGTGGGTGGCACGGCGGCGCCGGCCCGCTTAGCCGCGGAGGCCTCCGCATGAATCGTGTCGAAGAATTTCTAAATTACCTTCGTACCGAGAAAAACTGCTCCGCCCATACCCTCAAAAACTACGCCGTCGACCTGCGCGAGCTGACGGACTTTCTTAAGGAAGGGCACCCGGAGTGGGTGAAGGAGGGCGAGGTCCAATGGGAGCGCCTGCCGTTGCTGCCGCTGCGTGCCTACCTGGCCCGGGCCCACGGCCGGCTGAAGGCCAGCTCGCTGGGGCGGCGCATCGCCTCGCTGCGCAGCTTCTACAAGTTTCTTGCCAAGCGCGGCCTGATCCAGCGCAACGTCGCCCTGGAGCTGTCCGCGCCCAAGCTCCCCAAGACGCTGCCCAAATTTCTCGACGTCGACGAGGCCTTTCGCCTGATGGAGCTTCCCCAGGGCGAGGGCTTCGAGGCGCGGCGCGACCGGGCCATCCTCGAGCTGTTTTATTCCAGCGGCCTGCGCATCGGCGAGCTGACCGCCCTCAAGACCGCCGCCCTAGACCTGAAGGAAGGCATGGTGCGGGTGCAGGGCAAAGGCCGCAAGGAACGCCTGGTTCCGGTGGGGCAGAAGGCGCGAGCGGCCCTGGCGGCCTACCTGGAGGTTCGCCCGCAAATCCGCGTCCAGAGCGGTTTTGAGGACTTCGTCTTTCTGGGCAAGCAGGGCAAGGCGATCCACCCCCGGGTGATCGCCAAGCGTTTGCAAGATTACGCCGTCCAGCTCGGTCTGCCCAAAAAGGTGACCCCGCACATGCTGCGGCACAGCTTCGCCACCCACTTGATGAATAACGGCGCCGATCTGCGCGGAATCCAAGAGCTATTGGGCCATTCCAGCCTCTCGACTACGCAGAAATACACCCATATTAGCCTTGACAAGCTGATGGACGTCTACGACAAGTCGCACCCGAAGGCTTGAGGAGACGCATGCCTGCGGGTTTGCGGCGAGCATGGCCCCGCGAAAATAATTTTTTCGAAGCCTTGACGGCGGTCCCGCCCGTAATCAGGTAAGGCTTTTTCCCAGGAGTTTCCTTTGGACAAGACTTTCCATGCCACCACCATCCTCGCCGTCCGGCGCAACGGCCAAGTCGCCGTCGCCGGCGACGGCCAGGTCTCCTTCAATAATACGGTGATGAAGGCGGGCGCCAAAAAGGTTCGTCGCATGAAAGAAGGCAAGGTCGTGGCCGGTTTCGCCGGCTCCACCGCCGACGCCTTCACGCTCTTCGAAAAATTCGAGGCCAAGCTCGAGCAGTTCAACGGCAACATCACCCGCGCCGCCGTCGAGCTGGCCAAGGACTGGCGCACCGACCGCATCCTGCGCCGCCTCGAGGCCATGCTGATCGTCGCCAACCACGAGAAGACTTTCACCTTATCCGGCAACGGCGACGTGATCGAGC
>JADYZQ010000170.1 GCA_020853015.1 Deltaproteobacteria bacterium | reverse complement strand
GCCACGGTCGTCACCATCGATCCGAAGGTCGCGCGGCCCGTGTTGCCGAAGGCCAGGCGGCAGGATTCGGAAAAGTCCCGCCCCGCGGCCCGCTCTTGGTAGTAGCGCGTCAGCAGGAAGATGCCGTAGTCGCTGCCGAGACCCGTGAGGATCGCGGCGCCGAAGCCCGTCATCATGTTGAGGTGGCCGAGCGAGAAATACAGGATGGCCATCGTCCACACGACGCTGAGCAGCAGCGGAAAGCCGATCAACAGCGCGGCGCTGAGCCTGCGGAAGTACAGCACGACGACCAAGAGCAGCAGGAAGGTGACCAGCGCCGAAATCCAGGAGATCTCGCCCTTGGCGTGATCGACCTGCTCGACGCTGTTTTGGTATTCGCCCGTGTAGCCGACCTGGACCGAAGCCAGGCCCGTCTCGCGCTTCAAATCGTCGACGAGGCCGCGGATGTCGGCGATCAGCCGGCGGTTGTAGTCGAGGTCGCTGGAGGGGCGCTTGGGCTTGACCCAGACGATTTGAAAGGGATCCTCGACCGAACCGGAGCTGAACTTCTGCACCTCGCCGTCCAGCTTGTCCTCGTATTTCTTCCGGATGTCGGCGAAGGTGAGGTCGGGGCGGTTTTCCTCGTCGGCGAAGTCCATCAAGTCATTGAAAACCGGGCTGACGCCCTTCTCCTGCAGCGCGAGCGAGCGCTCGATGCGGCGCTCGATCTCGGTTAAGTCTTCCGTCTCGAGGTAATACCAGAGGCGCTTCTTGAAGAACTCCACCGGCTGCTTGTAGTCGACGTATTTCACCTCGGAAAGCCGGGGCAAGGCCTCGGCCAGGCGGTCCGCGAAGGCCTCGGCCGCTTCCGGATCCTTGGACTCGACGGTCAGGACGACGTAGCCGACGTTGCCGAAATGCCGCTCGAACTTGCGCAAGTTGCGGACGCTCTCGGTCTCTTGCGGCAACAGCGAGGCGAAGTCGCTGTTGAAGGCGAGCTTTTGGACGAAATAAAGGGAAAGCGCGGAGAACAGCGCCGCGAGGAGCAGCACCGTCTTGGGAAAGGCCAAGCCCAACTGGTAGAGTTTGGGAAATGAACGCTTCATATTTCTCGTTATTTCCAGGGAACGCCCCGCTCACGGCGGTAGACCTGGTCGTAAAAATCCAAGACCCGGTCGGTGACCCGCGACCAGGAAATACTCTGCACCCAATCATGGCCGTTTTTGGCGATCCGGGCGGCGGTCTCGCGATCCTCCAATAAATGAAGCAAGGCTTTGGCCAATTGCCCGCTGTCTTCGGGGGGGACCAGCAGGCCGTTCTTGCCGTTCTCGATCGCCTGCCGGAAGCCCAGGTTGTCGGTGCCCACCACCGGCTTGCCCGCCGCCATCGCCTCGAGCAGCGTCACGCTGAAGGCGGCGATCTTGGCGGGGTAACAGAAGACGTCGCAGGAGGCGAAGTACTCCGGACGGTTGCCGTTGATCTGGCCCTCGAAGAAGACGTTTTTGCCGTTCAGGACGCCGGCCTGCGCCTGGTACTGGGGCAGCATCGGGCCGTCGCCCACGACGATCAGCTTGGCCGCGGGCAGGCGCTCGACCACGGCGGGGAAGGCGTCGAGCAGCGACTCGAGCCCGTTGCGCGGGTCCATTCGGCCCAGGAACATCACTTTCGGCGTCTCGTCGTCGAAATGGGCGATCTTCCCCTTGGGGTTGGCGAACCACTCGGTGTCGACGCCGTTGGGGATATAGGTGAAATCGCCTTTCAGGTAGGGCGCCAGGGCCTGTTTACAGGCCTCGGAGACGGCGATCACGCCGTCCATCTTGTCGAAAAACCGCTGGATAAGGTTCTGGAAGGTTCGGAACAGGAAACGCGGCCCGATGGAGTCGAAATAGGTATGCAGCGTCCCGACCGTGACCGTATCGGAGTATTTTAGAAACAACATCGGAAGGGTCATGAATAGCGGGGAATGGATATGCAGCAGGTCGAATTTTTCTTCGGCCAATACCTGCCGGACCTTCTTCCCCAGGTTCCACCCCAACGTCACCTTCGCGAAGGAGTTGTTCATGTAGAAAGGAACGCTCTTGCCCAGACGAACGATGCGCATGCCCTCGGGAATGGCGACGTCGATCGTCTCGCCCTCATAACCGGTAAGCAGGACGACCTCGTAACCGCGCTTCACCAATTCTTTGGAATAAAAATAGACGTGCTCGGTGATGCCGCCTAGGTGGGGGTAAAAATACTCGCTGACGATGCCGATCTTCCTCATTTTACCTTCCAGAGGCGGTTTTGGATGCCGATGGCGCAGAGGGCCGAGAGGACGAGGACGAAGAGAAAGCCCTGCTTAATTTGGTACAGAAATTTCCCAATGACGTTCATAAGGTTGGCCGTCTCCTAGTCGATTCCCCGCGAATAAACAAGCGGGCTTGACCTGGTTTTAAGGGTGGGCGACAAAGCCCCAGGGCCTGGCTCCTCTAACGGGACTCCTTGCGCTTTGGTTTTACAACCTATTGTATCTATTTAATTTTTAATGAAATCCCTCCGACAGCTTCCTTGGTTACGCATCTCCGGCCTCCTGCTGTCGGGCCTCTTCCTCTATTATTGCTTCCACGCCCTCTCCTGGGCGGAGCTGCGCAGCGCCTTCGCCATACCCAGGCCTTGGCTGCTGGTCGTGGCAGCCCTCGGCAATCTGGCGGTCCTGGGCTTCAAGACCTGGGTCTGGCAGATCCTGCTTCGGCCCGCCGCCCGCATCCCCTTCGCCTTTCTCTTCGAGGTCCAGCACGTCGGCTGCATGGCCAACGTCCTCCTGCCGCTGAAGGCGGGGGAGTTCCTCAAGGCCGGCGTGGTCAAGAAACGCTACGCCGTGCCCTACACCCAGGCGCTCACCTCGATCGGATTGGAGCGCTACCTCGCGGGCTTCAGCCTGGTGCTGCTGGCCCTCGGCCTGGCGCTGGTCTTCCCCCTCCCCGCTTGGATCAGGACCGGGGCCCTCGTCATGACCCTTGTCTTGATCGCGGTGCAGGCCGGGCTCTTCCTGCTCTGGCAACGCCATCCAAACCTTGAAAAGTGGCGGAGCCGGCATCCCTGGATCTACCGGCTCTTCCAGGCCCTTGCCCACATCGGCGAGGGCTCGCAGGCGTTGAGATCCCGGCGGACTTTCTTATGGCTGGTCCTGTTGTCGATGCTGGTGTGGATCTCGGAGATCGCGATGCTGAAGGTCTTGGAGCTGGCCTACGGATTGGAGCTGAGCTGGGCGGCCCCCGTGCTGGTGCTGGTCGCGATCAACCTCGCCATCGCCCTGCCCAGCGCCCCCGGCAACCTCGGGGCCTTCGAGATCGCCACGGTCCTCGCCTACACCGGGCTAGGCCTCGACAAGGCCACCGCCTTGGGCATCGCCGTATATTTTCATTTTCTGCAAATCCTGCCGGTGACCGCGCTGGGGCTGTTTTTCTACTTTCGCTGGGGGCTGCGCGCGAAGGATTGGCAAGGGGTCCCGGAGGCGGCTTAAGGGCCGAACCTCGGGGCTCGAGTCCCACGCTCATAGGCCCTTGGCGCATCCGGTATTTTTCGGAGAATTTAAATCCGCTGCGGCAGCGGAACCTTGCCGAATTTCTTGAGCAGCTTGGCGTAGGCCCGGTAGGGGGCCCCCTCCTCGCGGAAGGGATCGCGGAACAGCTTGCCGATCTCGCGCTTGGCGAATTTCCCCTGCAGCATCGCGTGGTAGAGAATTTCCCCCAGCATGTAGCCCAGCGCGTGGGTCACGCCGAAGAAGAGCTCGTGCCGGCGGTAGATCGAGCCGGCGTTGGCGACGGGCAGGCCGCGCCTCTCGTGCTTCTTCACCTCGATAACCATGTGGGCCACCTCCAGCTCGAAGCCGCGGTCGCGCGGGACGCGGTTCTTCTTGAAATACTCGATCAAGCTCTGAAAATCCTCGACGCGCATGCACTTGCGCTTCTGGTTGATGATCTTCGAGCCGAAGAAGCCGATCGCCTCGTGCAGGACGTTGGCGTAGAAGGCGTCCTCGTGGCTGCGCGGAAACTCGTCGCCCGCGACCAGGTGCCGGATGAAGTGCGTCGCCTCCTCCGCCGCGTGGTTGAGCGAGACGTTGGCCAGGTAGACCCACTTGTGTTTCGGGATGTAATAGCTCTCGGAGAGCTCGACCTGCTTCTGGATCATGCGGCGCTCGCGCGCGCTGAAGTCGGGGTCTTCCTCGAGGCGCTCGAGGAAGCTCAAGTCCCCGCAGGTGAAGACCTCGACCTCGTCCTTGGCCTTCGGGAGCCGAATGCCGAGGAACTTGGCGATGCGGTCGGCCAGGTCGAGGAAGCTGTGCTTGGGGTCTTGGTAGTCGATCTCCCCCTCTTCGTTCTCGAGCCAATTCAGGTAGGACTGCTGCCAGACGATGGGCGGGGTGTTGATCAGGCAAAAGCTTTTTTCGTCGAGGCGGACGACCTCGACCTTGTCCTCAAGCTGGGCCTCGGCCAGCCGCCAATAGATCTTTTCGGAATTTTGGTAGAGAAAGAGCTCGCGGCCGGGATCGTAGCCGTCGGCGATCGCCTTGGCCACCTGCTTGGGCAGGTTGTCGGGCGCGATGTGCAGGTCGCCCACGAAGACGATCTTCTTGTAGTCGGGCCTGAGGGCGTGGATCTCGGCCAGGGTCTTGGCCATCGCCTCGTCGCGTTTTTTCAGCCCCGCGCCGAAGGGCGCCGACTCGATGCCGTAGACGTCGAGCTGGTAGTATTTGGCGAAGTCGAAGATCGGCTCGAAGTTTTCCCAGAGGTCGAAGTAGAAATGCTTGCGCAGGTTAATGCGCTTGAGGAAGGTCGTCACCGACATCTTGCCCTGGAGGAAGCGGTCGGCGTGGGGCTGGTGGCGCTTCTGCAGAAACTCGAGGCAGATCACGAAGCGATCGGTCTGGCCGATCATCATCTTGAGCAGGCGCAGCAGGGCGCGCTGGGACTGGCGGTTGGTGTGGTAGTCGCCCAGGTAGATCCAATCGGCGCGGGCCAGGGACTTTTTCAACTCCTCGGCGTCGGCGACCGAGCGGAAGCTTCGGACGCGCTTGAGGTAGTTCTGCTCGTACTTGGCGAAGCCCTGCTCGCTGACCAGGATCGATTCCTCGATGATCTTCTGGTTTTTGCGAAAAATCTGCTTTTGGATCTTGATCAATTCTTCGCGTGGGGACAAACTCGCCATGGCCCGGTCAGGTTAAAGGCCGAGGCCGAAAAAGTAAAGAAAGACCGAGACATG
>JADYZQ010000169.1 GCA_020853015.1 Deltaproteobacteria bacterium | reverse complement strand
TAATTAAATAAGGTAATGACTGTGGCAACATTAAGACCTCTTTTATAAACAGTCAACTATTATTATGACAATTTTAGTAAAATTATAGGTAATTGATAGGGTCGCCTCCGCGACGCAAAACTTTTCCCCGAATGCCTTGACTTCAATTCCGCACAAACCTATAAGCGGCGTCGACACTGCGGGGTAGAGCAGTCTGGTAGCTCGCCGGGCTCATAACCCGGAGGTCCTAGGTTCAAATCCTAGCCCCGCTACCATCAAGGCGACGGAATCACCGTCGCCTTTTTTTCTTCCCGCCGCCGTCAGCGCTCCGAAGCGGCGATCATCCAAGGTTCGGTCTTGGCCGCCGCGACCCATTCTTGCAACGCGGGCAAGGCGAATATCGTCTCTTGGTAGGCCGAGGCGACTTCGTCGCGATCCACCGAGTAATTAAAAAAGCGAAACACCACCGGGGCATACATCGCGTCGGCGATGGAGAAACGCCCAAAGAGGAAGGGCCCCGCCCCGCCGTATCTCGCCCGGCATTCCCGCCAGATCGCCTGAATCCGCGCGGCATCGGCGCGGGCCGCCTCGCTCATCGGCACGGAGGCGGGATTGCGGCGGATATTCATCGGCAGCTCGGAGCGCAGCGCGTGAAAACCCGCATGCATCTCACTTGAAACCGACCGAGCCAAGGCCCGCGCCGCCGGATCCTCGGGCCACAGATTCATCCGGGGAAACATCTCGGCCAGATACTCGGCGATCGCCAAAGACTCCCACACGACGCGATCTCCTTCCCTCAAAGCCGGAACCTTGCCCGAAGGCGAGTACGTCAAAATGCGCTCTTTGGTCTCGGGGCGATACAAGGGAATCAAGATCTCTTCGAAGGGGATCCCCATCTGCCTCATCAGCAGCCAAGGTCGCAGCGACCAAGAGGAATAATTTTTATTGCCGATCACGAGCGTCAGCTTTTCGGGCATCTAAGGCCTCCTCTTGAATTGAACCGAATCCAACCCCTCGAAATCCGCGTCTTGGGTCCAAAGCACGGCGCGATGACTCCAAGCCGTGGCTAGGACGACGCTGTCGGCCATCGGCAGTTTTTTTACCATACTCAGCTTGGCGGCCTCGAGAGCCAATCCCTCGTCCAAGGGTATCACGCGCCCTTGGCGCATCAAGGCAGCCGCCTGAAGCGCCTCGCCCTCTCCCCGCTCCCGCAGGACTTTTTTGAATACCTCGTAAAAACAGACGGCGGGGACCAGAAGTCGATCCACCGTCTCCACAGCCGGCGCAAAGAAATCGGCGTTGGGGCCGTCGGCGAAGTATTCCAACCAAGCCGAGGAATCGACGACGTTCATTCGCTGTCTTTCTCGCGCTCGACACGAGTGTCGATGCCCTTGAGAAAGCCTCGCATCTTTTTCATCTCGCGCTGAGGGATGAACTCGATGCGGTTTTGATAGGGAAGCAGGTGGATCTTCTCCCCGGGCTTGATGCCCAAAGACTCGCGGATCGAAGGCGGGATGACGATTTGAAATTTAGAAGAAACTGTAACTATTGCCATAAGTTAATTATATCGATCGAAGTTTGGTAAAACACTATCATCATCGATCTTTGAGGTCAAGGCGGGGCAAGCCGTCCAAAGAAAGGAGCCGAATAAACACCGGCTTCTCGCTTTTTGAACACACCCCGCCTCCCGGCCCCTTGTGGGGCTCAATGCAGCTTCTCGTCGTTCAGCTTCCAGTCGTAGCCTAGGTAGGAAAGGTAATAGTTGGGCGCCATGCCGCTCAGATAATTGGCCAAGAAGCCGCGCAGGTCCAAAAAATCTTTTTCGTAGAAGGCCACGGTCGCGTTGAGCAGCAGGGTCTTGCGCGGGACATCGTAGTGCATGTTGGCCGGATCCTTGAAAAAGGCCATGGTCCGCTCCTCGAGCTGCTTGTCGATCTTGCGCGGGTCGTAGGCCTCGCGCATCAGGCGCGGGCTGCTGCTGGCGCCGTTGACGCGGGCGAAGACGGTGCGCGGCTCTTGCAGCTCTTGGCGGAAGATCTGCTCCTCGACGTCCAGGATGGAATAGGCCTTGTCGCCGACCTTGAAGCGGGGCTTGCCGAAGAAATTGGGGATCTTCAAAAGGTTCTCGACGGGGTAGACCTTGAGGATGTCGCGCAGGATCGTCGCGTTGTAGAGGTTCAGCCAGGCGGCCAGCTTGTCCTGGGGATCGGACAGCGTCGAGGGATTGAGCGCCGTCAGGTCGTTGACGTAGGCATCGAGGCTCTCTTGCGCTTCCTTGTCCCGCTTAAGGTCTCGGTAGTTCACCCAACCGGACTTGGAGACGAATTTTTCCAAGATCTTGCCGAAGACCTCGTGGTTGACGTAGACGGGCGGGGGCCCCTTGGGCACGGCCACGGGTTGCGGGTTGGCGACCTCGTGGTAGACGTATTCCGGCGCGGAGGGGGCGAAGACATGGGTCCCTTCCGGCAACTGGCCCACCGAGGACGGCAGGCCCATCGGCGGCGGCCCCTTGGCCGGCTCGGGCTTGGGCGCGGCGGTTTCGCCCGAACCCTTCACCCGGTAGGACTTCGCGGAAAAGATATCCTGCGCCGTGACGGCGCGGAAAGGCAGAATCCCCCACATGAGCGTCAAGGAAATCGTGGTCAGAAATTTTAAGATCGATCCCGGCGACATCGTTTTCCTCAAAGCGGTCCTCGAATCCTACGAAGGCATGGTCGTCATGCGCACCCTCGAGGTCGGCAAGCCGGTGATCGAACTTCTGATCGCCCGGGACTTCGCCGACACCATCGACGCGGTGCTGCGGGACCTGCAAAAGCAGGTGACCTTCGAGGAGGTCCCGCGACCGGAGGGAGCGCCTAGTTGGCCGTAGGGGCGGACCCCGCTTCCGACACCCTCGGCCGCTTCGGCACCCTTCTCTGCTCCATCGCCGCCTTCAACTGCCCGCAGGCCCCCAAAATATCCCGGCCGCGACTGGTGCGCACGTTGGCCTGCACGTGGCGGTCCAGCAAGTACTTCTGAAAACGGAACATCGTCTCGTCCTCGCAGCGCCGGTACAGGCTGCCCGGATACTCGTTGAAGGGGATGAGGTTCACCTTCGCGGGAATGCCCTGCAAGAGTTTGATCAGGCGCTTGGCGTCCTCGAGGGAGTCGTTGACGCCCTTGAGCAGCGTATACTCGAAGGTGATCCGGTTGCGCCGCTTCATCGGGTAGTCGCGGCAGGCCCGCATCAGCGTCTTTAAATCGTACTTGCGGTTGACGGGGATCAGGACGTCGCGCATCTCGTCGGTGGTCCCGGTCAACGAGACCGCCAGCTTGACGTCCAAGAGCTCGCCGAACTTGAGCATCTGCGGGACCAGGCCGCTGGTCGAGACGGTGACCTTGTTCTTGCTTAGATTGAGCGCCTTCTCGTCGATCAAGAGCCGCACCGACTCGACGACGTTGTCGAAGTTGTGCAGGGGCTCGCCCATGCCCATGTAGACGACGTTGGTGATGCGGGTCTCGGGGCCCAAGGCGCGCTGCACCGCCATCACCTGCTCGACGATCTCGTAGTGGCTTAAATTTCGCGTCAGCCCCAAGGTGCCGGTCAGGCAGAAGGAGCAGGCCATCGCGCAGCCGACCTGGGTGGAGATGCAGAGGGTCTGGCGCTCCTCGTTGGGGATGAGGACGCTCTCGACGCTCTCCTTGTCGCTCAGCTGGAATAGGAATTTGCGAGTGCCGTCGTCGGAGACCTGGACCGCCGCCGGTATCATCCGTTCGACGGTAAAGTGCTCGGCCAGCTTGGCGCGCAGGGCCTTTGAGAGATTGCTCATCTCGTCGAAGCTCGCGACGTCCTTCTGGTAGAGCCAGCGAAAGACCTGCTCGAAGCGAAAGCCCTCCACCCCCCAATCCTTTAGGGTCTGGCCGAGCTGGGCGAGGGTCAGGGCCTTGATATTGCGGCGTTGCTCCACGCTAGGCTTATATATTTCACGGGCTTTCCGGTCAATCGCCCAGGGCGGGCGGGGATCGAATCGCTTGACAACTCCCCATCCCTTAAGCCGATAAGGGCTTATTCGACCATCTCGGAGCATTCGCGGGGCACGCGAAAGGCTTTGGCCATGACCCCGATCCTCCCCTCCACCCGCGATGCCAACGGTTGCTGGCGGGCTCCCTCCGACGAGATTTCCCCGGCATTTCTGCTCTCCCGTATTCTGACCGGCAACGAGGAAGGGCTCTCCGTGTCCGGCGCGGCCGCGGCATCCGACCTGCGCCGCGCGCTGAACGCCTTGCCCGCCACGCAGAGGAGCCGGCTTCAATCGGAGGCCGCCGGTCATCTGGAGTCCCTGCTCTCTCTCGCTCAAGAACGCGAGCCCGGGACCTTCTTCGCCGGTCTGATGGACGTCGCCCGCGCCCTGGAGACGCAAGAGCGCTACGAAATGGCGGGGCTCATCTACATGACCGTCGTCGCCTTCAACCGCGCGCCCGGCTGCGCCCCCGTCCGGCGCGACCTGGCCCAGCGGGCCCAGGCCCGCCTCGACTTCTTAAGCGGCCGCGGCACTTGGCGTGACTATGGGGAATTGTTCCTGCGCCAAACCGTCGACCCCAGCGATCTGGTCGCCTTCGGCGTCGCCGGCGTCGTCGGGCGCACGGTGCGATTTGCGGCCTTAAGCCGGATCCTGCGAACGAGGACTCGCTTCGCCGCCGCGGGACTGCCCGCCCCCTGGGTTTCGCGAGAACCGGTCTCGCGACTGGTCGCCGGTTGGGCCGGGGTGACCATGGAGGCCCCCGCCTTCGCGATGGCCTCGCGCGCCTCCCAAACCTTACAGGGGCGCGATCTCGACTGGAGCTCCGACGCGCTGGACCGCGACCTCCGCAACGCCTACCTGCTTTTCGTGCCGACGCGGGCGATGATGTCCGCCGGCTCCCTGCTGGCGCGTCGCCGCATGGGCCTCGCCTCGATGCGAGGCGCCACGCTTCGACAACGCCTGGCTCACGAAGGCGCCGTGCAGGTCGGCATCCTCGGCGGGCTTTACCTCGCCCACCTGGCCCAAACGAGCCGCGGCGGACCACACGACAGCCCCTCCTCCTTCGAAAGCCTGAGCGACGGGGCCAGGCTTTACCTGCAATTCAACGCCCTGCGCGGACCCGCGGCCCTGTTCCTGAGGCCACGGAGGCTGCCGGGGGGATAAAGCTGGACCTCTCTTGCTCCGCAATTCTCAATTTTTAGGAAAATCAAAAATATAAATATTGAAATTTTTCTCTTCCCAGCACGAGCCCCTGGCCGGGGGCGATATGTCCCCAAGCGGGACCCTTGGAAAAGTCGATCACCTTGAGGCATCCAATAATATCGACTTTTCCGCGGAGGCCTGTCCCCCGGCCTGAGGGGGACAGGCCGTGTCTCCGCTGGGACATATCGCCCCCGGCCAGGGGCGGGCGCGGCAAAATAACAGCGTATCGATAATGGCGTAACGATAATAGCTTGGTCGCCTAAGAAACCGCCGGGATCATTCGCCGCTCTCGCGTCCCGACTCGCCGCCGGGCGGCGGCACCGTGGACTCCCCGCTGCGCAGGCCCAGCCGGCCGCGGTGCTCCCAAACCCAGGAGCCCCAACGGATCAGGCCGCCGAGGATCGTGCGGGAATAGGGCTCGCCGTTGGCCTGTTGGAAGCCCTCCTCCGCGATGCGGTAGCGCTCCCGCGCCCCGGCGTGCCCAAGCGCCGTGACCTCGCTCAGGCGGCGGAGGTGGCGCCGCCACTCCGGCCAGCGCTGCAAGATCGTGTCGATCGTCGCGGCATAGACCTCGAGGCTGCGCGGGATCTCGGCCCCCTTCGCCTTGTAGAAGGCCCCGACCATGACCCGCAGCGAGGGGACCTCGCCGGGCTCGCCCTCGGCGACGGCCGAACGCTCCTCCGTGGTGCGCTGGAACTGCTTCCTCAACCCGGCCAGCCCCTCGAAAAATTCTTCCGGCACCGGGGCCTTCTCGCGCAGGGCCTCCCAGTGGGGCTCGAGGAAGGCCAAGAGCCGCGTGCGTCGCGACGAGGCGAGCGGCGGCACCTCGACGCGGCTCGGCTCGGGCAATTGCAAGGCCTCGCGGTGGTTCCATAGGAACTCGCCCCAGCGCACCAGGTTCCCGGCGTAGGAGTAACTGTAAGGCTGCCCGTTCTCCTTCAACAGGAAACGCTGCGCGTATCGGGGTCGGGTCCATCCGGCGCGGACCCCGCTCCCCTCGCCGTTTCTAGGGATCTCCGCAAGGTTGCGATAATGGCCTCCCCACTCGGCCCAGCGGTTGAAGGCGAAGTCGAGGACGTGGGCGTTGGTCAAGGCGCTGTCGTTGACCGTCCCGCCCTTGATCTTGACCAGGCCTTCGCTGCGCAATCCGGAAAGGACGTAGCCGATCGTCACGGGATCCCCCGATTCGCCGCGCAAGACGGGCTTGAGGTGCAGGAGCCTCAGGTAGATCTGCTCGATGTCGAGGCCGCGCAACTGCGCCGGATCCAGGCGCAGGCGCTCCAGCGGCAGGGCCCTCACGAAATCGCTGGCCGCGGCGGCCATGGTGTAGGTCTGCAGCTGGGACCTGGGGAAATGCGGGTGCCAGCGCAGGGCGTCGACCAAAGTGGAGAGCTTGTAGCTGTGCTCCCTCCGTTCCTCGATGGCGGGCGCCAGCTCGCGCAGCCGGCGGATCAAGCGATAGGGGTCCGAGAAATGGGCCTTGCCGATCGAGCGCAGGCTGGGCGTTTGCAGGTAGAAATCCAAGGCGGAGGCGGCCGAGAGGTATTGGCGCGTCTTTTCGAAAGGGATCCTCCCGCCGAAGGCGAGGGCTTGGACGAGGGTCCCGAGCGAGTAGCTCTCCTGGCCCTGCTCGCGCGCCACTTCGGCGCGCAGGGCGTTGAGGCGGTAGGCGACCATCTCGAGGTTGGGCGAGACCTCGCCGGCGAACTCCCGCCGCAAGGTCGGGGAATTTTCGTAAAGGCTGTAGGCGAAGACCGCCCATTGCAGCTCCTCGGCGCGTTCGGCCGGGAGGGTCCCCGCCTCGAGCTTGCGCCGCGCCAACTGCCAGAGGCTCAAGTCTTGACCGTCGCGGCGCGAGCGATCGCGGCAGCGCAGCAATTCCTGCACGATCTGGTAGGCGTTGCGCTCGCCGAGCGGCACGGATCGGCGGCCGCCGTTGCCCCCCGAGGCGGTTCGTTCGCCGCGAGGTCTCCTGCCGCCGCCTTCCGGGCCCTGCATCATGAAGACGTGCGGAAGCTCTCGTCCGGTCGGGCCGCCCGCCGGCGCCGCCATCGCGGCCGCGCCAAGCAGCCAAGCCGAGTCCCAGGCGGGACGCCGAGGCTCGCCCCCGCTTCCGCCGGGCTCGCGCGCCAACAGGGCCCCGCGCAGCTCCAGCTCGCGTTGCCAGGCCACCAGCCGCGGCCCGCCCAGCTCGCCGGCCAGGCGCCCGCCGACGTGGAATTGCAACAAGGTCACCAGGGAATCCGCCCACAGGGTGTCGCCGCTCAAGGCGGGGCGTAGGCCCGCGAGCTGCTCGAGGCGGTGTCCGGCCACGATCCCGAAGTACGTGGAGACCTGAGGAATGAGCGTGCGCGAGACCGGCCCCGCGCCCGCATAGCGGACGGCCGCCCCGCCCAAAGCGCCGAAGAGCCTCAAGCCGCCGAGCGTGAGATAGGAACCGAGTATTTCGTGACTCAGCGGCGCCGCAGTCGCGGCCGGATCTCCCAAGGCGAGGCGGGCCCCGCGGGCGCTCAGGGCGAAGGCCGGGGCCTCGAGAGCGAAGGCCCCCAGGCCGGCGGCGGCGCGGGCGCCGAGGCCTCGCGAGAGGAGCCCCAGGCTTGGCGTCGCGGTGAGGCGGGCCAGGAAGGCGACGCGAGAGAGCTGAAAGACGGTGGAGGCGACGCCCATCCCCGCCAGCATCGCGGGACTCGAGGCCTCGCGGGCGAAGCGCCGGCCCAAAAACTCCAGTCGCGCCCCCAAGGCCCCCCGGCCCCGAATGGCGTCCCAGGCCCCTTGGGCCTCTCGCGCCGCCTCAGGGGCCGACTTCGCCGCCCGTCCGGCGATGAAGGCATAGGCCGCCTGCGCGGCCTCCAGACGGTCCTCGGCGGCCAGGCGCCTCGCCAGGGCGCCGAGTCCTTCGAAGTAAAGCCTCGGGTCGCCCTCCGCTTTCAAGGCCTCCAGCTCGGCCAAGGCCGCCCTGCCCCAAAGGGACTCGAGGCGGCGGCCTTCCTCGGCCCCGCCCCGCAGGGAATCGGCGCCTAGGCTGAAGGCCAACAGGGCGCGGGTCTCCGACTCGGCCGCGACGGCGCCGGCCTCGCGGGGCGAGGCAAGGGCCCTTAAGGATGGAAATACAGGCGGGGACATGACCCGAAACTCCGCAAGCTTGTCATGACAAGAAAATCGGAGACTTATCGGCGAGACGCCGGCGAGGTTGCGCGGCCCTTGAAGCAAATAACAATAGAGTTTTCAGCGAGTTAAATCGGCAACTGAAAGGTGCCGATGCGGATGCTGGGCTTTCCCAGCCTCCCGGTGATGTTGAGGGGATAGACGCCCTGGGGGTTCTTCTGCTGCTCGATGATGAAGAGGAAGGGCAAGGCCTTGGCCAGGGCCTCGGCGATGGAAAAACCTCCCTGGAGGGCCAGGCGGTAATCCCCGGCCTTGGCCCCCTGCAAGACCACGCGGCCGCTCAGGTCGAGGTCGAGGTCGCCGCCCTGCAGCTTGATGGCATTGAGCTCGAGGTTTTCTTTATTCACCTCGCCTTGGATGCCGGAGTCCTTGGCGCCGCTCAGCTTGATCTCGGGGATCTCCATCGAGGCCTCGGGCGAGCTGGGGTCGATCGAGACGCGCTTCGGGCCCATCGTGAGATTGATCAGGGAGAGGTCGATCTTGCCCGAGTTTTTGGCCGCGTCGGCGCGGTTCAACTGCAGGTCGATGTCGCCGTCCAAGGTGCCGCTCAGGTCGAGTTTGGCCTTGGCGCCGATGACGCCCAGGTCCGAGATCGGAAACTGGTCGAAGCTGGCGGTCAGGCGCATTTCGTCGCCGTCCTGCCGGAAATTGCCCTCCAGGTCGCCCTTGCTGCCCTTCAGGTAGAAGTCGAGATCGGGGCTCTTCGCCATGCTGCCCAAGGCGAAGGGAGAAAAGCTCAGCTTGAGCTTGGGCGTCTTCAACAAGACCTTCTCGCCCTCCCCCACGCCCTCGGAGACCTTCAGGTTGTTAAAGGTGACGCTGCCGAAGATGCTGACGTCAAGCGAGCCGACGTCGAACTTGTAGCGACCCTGCGTCTGGTTTTCGATCTCGGTGAGGATGCGGGACTTGAGGGCGTCGGTGGGAAAGACCCAGACCAGCCAGAACAGGAAGAAGAAGAGGCCGGCGCCCACGTACACGAACATCCGAAGCTTGGAACTCTTCACGGCGCTCAACCTCCCCCGCCCGCGGGCGCCTCGCCGGCGGGCGCGGTGCTGACATAGGTGCTGATCTCGAAGTTGGCGTCGAACTGCTGGCGGTTGTCGTAGCGCGGCTTGAGCTGGAGACGCTTCACCTGCAGGCTCATGTCGTTTTGGCTCTCGATGCCGTATAGAAATTCGATCAATTGGCTCAGGCTGAGCCGGGACAAGCGCACCGCGACGACCATCTCTTCGAAGTCCTCGCCCGGCGTGCCCGGCATTTCCTTGAGCGAGTCGATGTTCTGCCCGATCCCGCTTTGGGTGGCGAGCGCCTCCAGCTTGGTGGTGAGCTGCACTTGCGACTTGGGCCGGATGCGGGCCTCGACCGCCTTCATCTTGGCCTGGGCCTGCTGCAACTCGGTGATCTTGTCGACGACTTTGGTGACGTTTCGTTCGTGGCTTTGGATCTGGCTCTCCAGCTTGCTTAAGCGCGAGGAGCCGCAGGCGAAGGGGATCAGGATCAAAAGCAGCAGGCCCACGCCGACGCCGACACCCACCAGGATCTGCTCGCGCGGGGCGAAGCCGATGAAGGTATTGTAGAGCTCTTCGAGGTTGAGCCGCTCTTTCCAGGAGTATTTTCCCGATTTCGCCATGCCTTTGCGCCCTTACCCGCCGGTGACCACGTCGAAGGAAAGACTGAACTTGATCTCGTCCCTCACGCCCTTGCGGACGTTGCCGGTCTGCACGTTTTTGAATACCTTCACCTTCTCCATGGAGGCCTTGACCTTGTCGACTCCCTCGTAGGAGACCGTGCGCCCCTCGAGCCGCACCCGCTCGGGCGCGATGTTAAGGTCGTCGATGTCGACGATCAGCTCGTCGCGCGGCGGCATGGCCCCCGAGATCATCTTCAAAAGCTCGAGGGCGCTGATCGAACCGCCGCCTTCCACCCGCTTGAGTTTCTCGGCGATCGCCGAGATACGGCCGTCCAGCACGGTAACGGCCTGCTTGGCCGACTGGGTGCCGCCCTTGGGCAGGTCGGGAACCGAGGCCTTGACCATCTTGGCGACGTTTTTATTCATCTTGTCGACCTGCGAGGAGAGGGTCATGTAGGCCATGATGAAATAGGCCAAAGCCAGGACGGCCACCGAGGCGGCGACCATGCCGATGCGCTTGAGGGAGCCGCCGATCTGCTCGATGTCTTTCTTGTAGGCGTAGTCGCCGCGGCGGAAATTGATCTTGGCGCCCTTGTTCGGATAGACGGCGCGCAGCGCCTCGGCGAAAGCCGTCGGGATCACGTGACGGGCCCCTTCGCGGTCGTGCAGCTCGGTGAAGCTGTCGTCGAGCACGTCGAGCTGGCTGACGTTGATATTGAGGCGGCTGGAGAAGAAAGAGTCGATTCCGAGCAGCCGCGAACTGCCCCCGGAGAGGTAGAGGGCCTCGATGGGGCGCTCGCCGGACTCGTAGAAGGCGAACAAGGTTTGTTTCAGCTGCTGCTGGAGATCTTCGATGCAGGCGTAGACCGCCTTCAGGCCGGGATCTTCCGCGCCCGCCAGGACCTGACCCTTAGCGTGCTTCCATGCCTCGGCCTTCTCGTAGGGAATCTCGAGGGCCTTGGCCACCGCCTGGGTGACCTGATGGCCGCCCCAGCTCAGGCAGCGCATCCCTCTGATCTTGTTTCCCTCGAGGATCATCAGGTTGGACTTGCTGTGGCCCAGGTCCAAGAGGGCGTACTGTCCTTCGGGGGGCAGGAAGCCCGGAAAGCTCAAGTAGGAGAGGTCGACCGTGTCGATTCCCATGTAGCGCGGGTCGATACCGCTGGTCTGAATCTGGGTCAGGAAGCGTTTTAAATCGGCTTCCTTGAGGTAGGCCGCCAGGACCTTGGATTCCTGCGGCGTGCTCGAGAGGATCGTGTAGTCGAACAGCACCTCTTCGATGTCGAAGGGAATCAGGGTCTCGAGCTCGAACTCGAGGGTCTGGTCGATCTTTTTGACGTTGCCGAAGGGCATGGTCAGGGTCCGGAAGGAGGCCATGTTTCCGGGGAGGGAGACGACGCAGGTGTCGTAGTTGATCGCGTTTTCCTGGACGAACTTGGTCAGGGCCGCCGACGCGGATTGCTCGTAGCTGAGCACCTCTTCGGCGACCAGGGGCACCTCGAAGAAATTGACCAGCTTGAACTCGCCGAAGCCGCGCTCGACTTGGGCGATCTTCACCGAATAGCTGCCGAGGTCGATGCCGAGGACGGTCTGGGCCACTATTCGACCCTCCAATACAGCATCGTCCAGCGGTTGGGGTTGGGATTGCTGGTGTCGAGGACGGTCTTCAATTTGACCTCGGTCTCGCCGACGGTGCCGATGCCGATGACGGAGAAGATTTTGTTTTCGTTTTTGACCATGTCGGTAAACTTATCGCCCTGCCCCAAACCGGCGCCGCCGCCCGAGGTGGCCCCGGTCAGCGTCGAAGTCGGCCCCCCGGCCCTAGACGCGCCGGAAGGACTTGGGGTGTTTTCGGGTTGCACCACCCCCAAGGCCTGGTCCAAGCTGTTTGCCATAGCCTGAGTGTCCGGGCAACTATTTAGCACGGCGTCGAAGGCCTTGGTTAACAACTCGGTGTTGTCGTCCCGCACCGGCTCCATCCGGGGGTTGTTTTCGGTGTAAGCCAAAATCAGGGACTTCACCAAGGGATCCTTGGCCCGGCAGACGAAGATCTTCTCGTCCCCCCCATAAACGGTCACGTAGGGTTTGAGTTTTTGGAAGATATCCTCGGTCATGCCCGGCACCATCATGAACTCTTCCACGGAAAGCAGCTTGGCGTTCTTCATCTGGACCTGAAGTCCGCCGCCGACGCCCTCCCTGCCGCGCTCCTGTCCGCCCGGCTCGTTTTGGGCGTCGTCGCGGTCGATGTAGTCGGCGATGTTCTGAGCCAGGTCCTTGGCCCCGCGAAACTTGTCTTCGAAGAGCCCCTGGAACTCGTCGGTCAGGAGGAGATGATACAGCGTGCTCTTGAGCCGCTCATAGCCTTTTTGCGCGGGCGACAGGGTGAAAAAGGCGTTGACATTGAGCTTGGCGTCTTCTTCCCCGATCTCGGAGGCGAAATTTCCCTCGAAAGCCAAAAAGGACTCCGCCCCCTTGAGGTTGAAGGCGCCCAAGGCCTCGGCTCCGCCCGCCTCGGGGCTGCCCTCCGGGGCGGCTTCTCCGCCCTCTTCGCCCTCGCCCCCTTCCGGGGCCGCCCCCCCTTCCATCTGGGCGATACCGCGCAGGATCTCGGAATTCAGCGGGATCATCTCGTAGAGGGGCTGGATCTGGATGGTGCGTCCCAGCTTGCTGCTGGCCTCCCCGGCGAGCTTCCGGGCCTCCTTGTCGAACTTCAGGATCAGCTTGCTGAAGTTGAGCGCCGATTCCGCCAAGTAGTAGGCCTGAACCCGGTCCTTCTGGTTGAGCGCCAGGTTGTAAGTCACGTTGCTGTTGTAGGCGAATTCGACGACCAGGCTGCTCAGGATGGCGAGCGAGGCGAGCACCATCAGCAAGGCGATGCCCCGGGCGGAACGGCGATTCGGTTTTGGGCCTCTCGTGCGCATGTCAGAAGGAAATCGGCTTCGTCATTCGGATCGGGGCGATCGTCGCGAAGACGGTCTTTTGTTCCTCCTCCGGGAGGAAGGCCTCGATGGTGATCTTGACGGCCTGCGGCAGCTGATTGTTGAAATCGATGGATTTCGAGTCCCAGGTCTTCTTGAACTCGCCGGACTTGGGATCGAGGTACTCGAAGCTCAGACTCTCGACGTTCTCCAACATGGAGAAGGCGGTGCCGCCTTCCTGGAGATTTTTGTCGATCTTGGTGGACTCGCGCCGCATCAGCATGTTGCGCCCGCCCTCGTCGGGCATGGGCACCAGGTAGTAGCTGACCTCGGCCAGATCGCTCTCCTTGGCGTCGGCGATGAAGCGCTGATGGGAAAAACTGACGAAGTCCAGGCGCGACTCCCCTCCCTCGAAGGCGTATTCCCCGTCGAAGGTGAGCCCCAGCAAGTCCTTGCTCTTCACCATGATCGCCATGTCGAGGTCCTCGGAAATGCGGTTGAGCGCCTGCACCACCGAGTGGTTGGCGTCGTCGCGATCCTCGGTGCTGGCCTTGCTGTTGAGGGTCTGCTGGGCCGCCACGAACATGCCCAACGCCATCGCCGCCAGGATGGACATGGCGATCATAACCTCGAGCAGGGTGAACCCCTTTTGTCCGAGCTTCCGGTTCATTGCAATTTCGCGATGTGCGTCGTCACCACCAGGGTTTGGTCTTCCTCCAGCTCCTGCCAGACGACCTTGGTGGTGATCTCGCGCACCGATTCGCTGATTTTTTTAGTGACCATCTTGGCCAAATTTTCCGTCGCCGCCTGCGGGGCCTGGTTGGCGGCGCCGGGCTCTTTCCCCTCGCTGGTGGCGGGACCGGCGCCGGTGGCATCCCCGCCCTCCTGGCCGGGGGCCTGCACCACCGGAATCTCGACCTTGCGCACCGTGAACTCCCAGCGGAAGCGCTCAAAGGGCGGCTCGAACTCGCCTTGGTCGTTGATCTGCTCGTCGGGAAACTTGCCCTTGTCGAGGTCCTTCTGCAACTCGATCATCTTCTCGGTCATCTTCTGCCGGGCCAGCATGGAGGCGGTTTGGATGTTCTCGGCGCGGCCGCTGGCGCGCAGCGAATTGCCCTGGGCGGCGTAGATGCTGAGCAGCGAAATGGAGAGTATGGAGAGCGAGATCATGATCTCGATCAAGGTGAAACCCGAGGAACCGCCGATCCCGCGCCTCATGAGGAGCCCTCCTGCGGCTGCGGAACGAGCTCTTCCGGTTTGGCCTCGTAGTACTCGCTGCGGATCTTGGACCGGCCGGTCAGGGGATTCACCTGCAGGGAATAGAAAGTCTGCTCGTCCTCGTCGCTCAAGTTGACGACCAGGGGCTCGACGAAGCCGTTGGGGAAGAAATAGGCCTCGACCTTGCCCCGCTCCTGCCGCTCCTTGTGGTGCATAACGAAGACGTCCTTGAACTTGATCCCCGCCGGCAATTTGGTCGTCTGGACCAACATACCCTCCTCGGCGCTGAAACCCGCGGCCGGCGTGGCGCCGGGCTCGCCTTCGGCGGGGGCCTCGTCCTTGGCGGCGTTCTTTTTGGGATCTTCCTCGATCATCCTGACCAGGAAGGGCTCGGTGCTGGACTCGACGGCGTAGCTCTGCTGGTCGAGGTCGAAGACGAGGCGGTAGTATTTGTTTTTGACGGCGGCCTCGTTGTAGAGGAACTTGATCGTGCCCGCCAGCTTGGCGGATTGCTCGCGGAGCTTGGCCTCGTTGCCGGGAAAGAGGACGGCCACGCCCATCCCCATCATCAAGGCGATGATGAGCACGACGATCATGATCTCGATCAGGGTGAACCCCCGGGCGTCGGACCTTTGGAGACGCATTCCCCAGCCCCTCAAAAAAAAGGCCTTGCCGCGGGGGTTCGGGAAAAACCCCGGCGCCAGGCCCATGAAAATTTCAATCCTCCCTTTACTCGGTCTTGGCCTCTTCCTTGACCTCGTAATTGGTGATGTCGGCATCGAAACCCTCGCCGCCCTCCTGCCCGTCGCCGCCGTAGGAGACGATCTCGATCTTGTGCCCGGCGCTGCCCGGCGAGGCATAGATGAAGTCGTTGCCCCAGCCGTCCTTGGGGACGGCCTTCAGGTAGCCGTCGGGGGGATAGTTGTCGGGGACCTTGCCCACGGTGGGCTTCTCGACCAGGGCGGACAGGCCCTGCTCGGTGGTGGGATAGGAGCCGTGGCGGCGCTTGTATTGGTCGAGGGCGCCCTCCACGTTTTTCATTTGAATCTTGGTGGTCTCGACTTTGGACTCGTCCAAGTAACTTAGGACGTTGACCGTAACCAGGGCCGCGATCGAGCCGATGATGGCGACGACGACCATGATTTCGATGAGGGTCATACCGGCCTGGCTGCGTAGGACTTTGGCGACACCCCTAAAAGACATATTTCCCCTCCTGTCAATAACGGGACGATAATGGCTTAACGTAACAGATCTGGGTTCCGTTTTAAAATATTCAATATTTTTAGCAAGTTATTTCAATCAGTTCCGCCACCCGCCCCGTGGGACCGGCTAGCGGACCATCTGGTTCATCTTCAAAATCGGCAATAAAATCGAGAGGACGATGGCCGCGACGACACCGCCCATCACGACGATCATCAAGGGCTCGAGCAGGGTCGTCAGGGTGGAGACCTTGGTCTCGACCTGGTCGTCGTAGGTGTCGGCCACCTTCTCGAGCATGGTCTCGAGCTCGCCCGTCTTTTCACCGATGCCGATCATATGGGTCACCAGGGGCGGAAACTGGCCGCTGCGCTTGAGCGGCTCGGCGATGGATTCGCCCTCCTTGACCGAGTTGCGGGTCTCCTCGATGACTTCCGTCAGCACCACGTTGTCGACGATGCCCTTGACGATGTCGAGGGAGGGCATCAGCTGGACGCCCGCGCTCAGGAGCGTGGAGAGGGTCCTGCAGAAGCGGCTGACGGCGATCATCCGGAACATGTCCCCGAAGATCGGCATTCTCAGGCTCATCTTGTCGAAGAACTTCCGGCCGTTGGGCTTGGCCTTGTATTTCTTGACCGCGTAAAAGACGATCGCGACGATAATGATGGCCACGTACCAGTAATTCTGCAGGAAGCCGCTGATCCCCAGCATGATGCGGGTCGGGAGCGGCAAGGTCGCCTTGGCGTCCTCGAAGATCTTGGCGATTTTCGGGACGACGAAGACCAGGAGGAAGCTCATCAGGACGATGCCGACCACGCCCATGACGACCGGATAGGTCAAAGCTCCCTTGACCTTGCTGTTGAGACGGGCCTGTCCCTCGGTAAAATCCGCCAGGCGGACCAAGACGGTGTCGAGGGCGCCCGAAACCTCGCCGGCGTGGACCATATTAATGTAGAGATCTCCGAAAATATGCGGGTAGGCCCGCATCGCGTCCGCCAGGCGGATACCTTCGCGGACCTTCTCGCGGATCTCGGAGAGTGCCGACCGTAGGGTGGGCTGCTCGATCTGTTCGACCAAGGCCGAGAGGGCGTCGACCAAGGGAATGTTGGCATTGATCAGGGTCGAGAGCTGCCGGGTCATGTTGGCGACGTCGTTGACCTTGGGCTTGTTGAAAAACTTCTTAAGGTCGAAGCCGCCCGCCGATCCGATCGCGCCGCTTCCGCTTTTGCCGCCCTCGACCACCTCGGTGGGAAAGACGTTGATCTTGCGCAGCTTGGCCCGCGCCGCCTTGACGTTTTCGGCGTCGATGATACCGGCGGTCTTCTTGCCGGCGGCGTCCATTCCTTTGTATGAAAATACGGGCATCGGAATTTTGAGTCGGTATCAAGGCCGGAAACGGCTCTAGGCCCTCGCCGGATTCTGAATCGCGGACCGCCGGAAAGATTCGGGAACAACCCCGGCTTCCGGATGTCAACCGCGGACGACGTCCTCCTGCGTGACGCGGAGGATCTCCTCGATCGTCGTCTCGCCCTGCAAAACCTTGTCGGCGGCGACCTCGCGCAGGGTCTTCATACCCTTCTCCATCGCCTTTTTCTTGATGCTGGGAGCATCGGCGTTCTTCATGACCATGGCACGCACCTCGTCGTCCATCAGCATGATCTCGTGGACGCCCAGTCGGCCGGAATAACCGGTGTCCAGACAGGCCGAACAGCCCTTCGCCTTATAGACGAACTTGTCGGCGACGTCCTCGCGCTTCAACCCGAGCTGCATCAGTTCGAAATCGCTGGGACTGTAGCGCTCGCGGCAGTCCTTGCAGATCGTGCGGACCAGGCGCTGGGCGATGATGCCGATCACCGACGATGCGACCAGGAAGGGCTCGACGCCCATGTCGATCAGGCGCGTGGCCGAAGAGGCCGAGTCGTTGGTGTGCAAGGTCGAGATGACCAAGTGACCGGTCAGCGAGGCTTGGATGGCGATCTCGGCGGTCTCTTTGTCGCGGATTTCGCCGATCATCACGACGTCGGGATCTTGGCGCAGGATGGAGCGCAGCGCGCTGGCGAAGGTCAGGTCGATCTTGGGGTTGACCTGAATCTGATTGATGCCCGGGAGCTGGTACTCGACGGGATCCTCGACCGTGATGATCTTGAGGTCGGTGGTGTTGATCTGCGAGAGCATCGCGTACAAGGTGGTCGTCTTACCGGAACCGGTGGGCCCCGTAACCAGGATGATGCCGTGGCTGCGGTTGATCAGGTCGAGCATCATGTCGAGGGCCTGGCCCTGCACGCCGATCGCGCCCAGGTCGAGCAGGACCTTGCTCTTGTCGAGCAGACGCATGACGACCGATTCGCCGAAGCTGGTAGGCAGGGTCGAGACGCGGATGTCGATGTCTTTTCCGGCGATCTTGATGCGGATGCGGCCGTCCTGCGGGAGGCGCTTCTCGGCGATGTTGAGGTTGGCCATGATCTTGATGCGCGAGATGATCGAGTTTTGCACCTTCTTGGGCGGGTGCATGATGTCGTAGAGCACGCCGTCGATACGGAAGCGCACGACCAAATCCCTTTCGAAGGGCTCGATATGAATATCGCTGGCCTTCTGCTTGACCGAGCGGAACAGGAGCGAGTTGACCAAGCGGATGATCGGCGCCTCGTCGTCGGCCTCGAGCAGGTCGACAGGCTCCTCGAGCTCTTGGGTGATATTTTCGAGGTTTTCCTCCTGCAGGTCGCTCATCACCGTGCGGTCGGCGCCCGTGCTGCGGTTGTAGACCGTGTTGATCGCGTCGGTGATCTGGGCGCTGGTCGCGATCATGGGCCGGATATTGGTGCCGTAGATCATCCGCAGGTCGTCGAGCGCCGGGATATTGCAGGGGTCGGAGATCGCCACCTCGACCCGGTCGGCGTATTTGGCGAGCGGGATCAGCTCGTTTTTCTTGGCGAAATTGATCGGAACCGGATGGGCCGCCTCGCTGGAGATGTTCTCGGGGTCGATGCTGCTGAGATAGGGGATGCCCAATTGGATGCTGACGGCCTTGAGGATGTCTTCGGACTTAAGAAAGCGCAGCTGGATCAGGGCCTCGCCCAGACGTATCCCCTTCTCCCGCTGGACCAAGAGCCCCTCTTCGAGCTGGGCCTCGGTCAAGGCCGTGTTTTCGAGAAGGATGTTTCCCAAGCTTTTATCGAGCATACCCGTTACCCCGTTCGTTTTGGTGGGGATATCTTAGC
>JADYZQ010000168.1 GCA_020853015.1 Deltaproteobacteria bacterium | reverse complement strand
CTGCGCGAGGGTCGCGCACTTTATTGGACAAAGGGGATCATGCCATGAACAAAAGCGATCTTGTCGAAATCCTGACCGAGCAACTGAAGACGCTCTCCCGCAAGGAAGTCGACCTCATCGTCGACACCGTCTTCGACAAGATGACCGAGTCCCTCAGCAAGGGCGACCGAATCGAGATCCGCGGCTTCGGCAGCTTCGAGGTGCGCACCCGCCAGGCCCGGCAGGGCCGTAATCCCAAGAGCGGCGAGAAGGTCTTCGTCACCACGCGGCGCGTCCCCTTCTTCAAGGTAGGAAAGGAATTGAAAGAGCGGATCAACGGTGGGCCCGAGGCCGAGGGCGCCGAGCCCAAGCAAAAGGTGAGCGGCGAATGAAGAACCTCTGGGCGCCCTGGAGAAAAGAATTCATCCTGGGCCCCCGGGAAAAGGGCTGCATTTTCTGCAAGCTGCCGCGCAAGAAGGACGACCGCAACAACCTCATCCTCCACCGCGGCCGGCACAACTTCATCATTCTCAACCGCTACCCTTACAACAACGGGCACCTGATGGTCGTGCCTTACCGGCACACCAAGGATTTGGCTAGGCTCAAGCCCGCCGAACAGGCGGAGATAGTCGAGCTCTCGGGCCTCTCGGTGAAGGCCCTCGAGAAGACCATGTTTCCCCAGGGGCATAATCTGGGGATCAACCTGGGGGCCGCCGGCGGGGCGGGAATCCGGGACCACCTGCACCTGCACGTCGTCCCGCGCTGGGTGGGAGACACCAATTGGATGCCGGTCCTGGCCGAGACCAAGACCATGATCGAGTATTTGTGGGAGACCTACGACCGGCTCGCACCCGTGATCGCTAAGATCGTCCAAAAGAACAAAAACCGATAGGAGGGCCTCATGGCCATCTGGCGTTTTGTCAAAGTCATTCTCGCGGCGCTTATCATCTTCGTCATCGCCAATTTCTTCATCACCAACTCGACCTCCCAATCGCAGAGCCTGGCGACGCTGGTGAGCTTTAAGTTCAACATGCCGCCCTTTTTGTACCTCGAGTCCATCGACTTCCCGGTCGGCTATCTGCTTATCATCAGTTTCACCCTGGGCATGCTGTTCGCGGCCCTGATCGGCGCGGTCAACGCCTTCACCCGTTCCCGCGAGGTCAAGATGAAGAACAAGACGATCCGCGAGCTGGAGAAGGAGATCGACGAGCTGCGCGACTCCCTGGCCCGCGAGAAGAACGTCCTGCCCGAGGTCAAGCTCTCCGAAGAGCTCAACCGCCTGCCCGAGCAACCCGAAATTCACTAAGAGGTGCCCCATGCCGCGCATCGGAAAAAACATCCTCGACTTGGTCTTCAACACCCCAATGGTGCACATCCAGCGCCTGGTCTCTGACAATGCCGCCGAGCTCTGGGGCAAGATGGAAAGCGAAAACCCGGCCGGCAGCGTGAAGGACCGGATCGGCCTCAACATGATCCTCGACGGCGAGCAGCGCGGCCTAATCACCCCCGAGACCGTCATCATCGAACCGACCAGCGGCAACACGGGCATCGGCCTGGCCATGACCTGCGCCGCGCGCGGCTACCGGCTGATCCTCACCATGCCCGAGACGATGAGCCAAGAGCGCAAGCTGATGCTGCGGGCCTTCGGCGCCGAGCTGGTCTTGACGCCCGGCCCCAAGGGCATGCGCGGCGCCATCGAGCGAGCCACCGAGCTGGCGGAAAAAGAATCGAAGGTCTTCATGCCCCAGCAATTCAAGAACCCCGCCAACCCCGAGGTGCACCGCCGCACCACCGGCCCCGAGATCCTCGAGGCCTTGGGCGGGGTCCCGGACGTCTTCATCGCCGGCGTGGGCACCGGCGGGACGATCACGGGGGTAGGGGAGGTCCTAAAGAAGGAAAACCCCAAGGCCCGCGTCATTGCGATCGAGCCCACCGAGTCCCCGGTCCTCTCCGGCGGCAAGCCCGGCCCGCACAAGATCCAGGGCATCGGCGCCGGCTTCGTCCCCGAAATCCTGAACCGCGACGTGATCGACGAGGTGATCCAGGTCTCCTACGAGGAGGCCAAGAAGGTCAGCCGCGCCCTGGCCGAGAAGGAGGGGATCTTCGTCGGCATCAGCTCGGGCGCGGCGATCCACGCCTCCATCGCCATCGCGGAGCAGCTGGGCAAGGGGAAGCGCATCGTGACGATCCTGCCCAGCACGGGAGAGCGCTATCTGTCCACAGGGCTATTCGACCCGATGTAAGCCGCTCCGGAGTAATTAGTTCCCTTACGACTTTATTTTTGCGGTAACCTGCAAAATCTGTCCGGTTGTCTTGCCGCGTCCGCCCCTAGTCGGGGGCGATATGTCCCCGCGGAGACACTGCCTGGCCCCCTCAGGCCGGGGGCCAGGCCTCCGCTGAAAAGCCGATATTATTGGATGCCTTAGGGTGATCAGCTTTCCCGAGGGTCCCGCTTGGGGACATATCGCCCCCGACTAGGGGCTCGTGCCGGTCCCGAAGGCATCGAGCAAGAGCCCCGAGCGGCGGGGGATATGCCCCTGTTCGCGACCCTCGAAAAAGTCAAACACCTTAAGGCCTATATATTTTTGATTTTTTCGCGGAGGCTTGGCCCCCGGCCTGAGGGGGCCAAGCCGTGTCGCGATGGGGCATATCCCCCGCCGCTCGGGGCGGACGCGGCAAACCGCGATACTCCGCAAAAAATCCGAATAAAACGTCGCAGCAAACCGCCCACGCAACGCCTTGACATTCGCTGGAAAAGTCGCAAAAGTCGCCGACATATGCAAGAAAACGCAACGCAAGCCCTTCCGCCCCTGGAAGTCATCGTCGCAAGAAGCGCCGGCACCTGCTTCGGCGTCGAGGCCGCCATCGAGCTGGCCGAGACCCACCGCAAGCCCATCCTGGGTCCCATCGTCCACAACCCCCAGATCGTCAACGACCTGGCCCAAAAGGGCATCCCCATCCTCGAACGCTACCAAGAGCTCGACAACCTGATCCACGACGGGGTGAAAGAGGTCGTCATCACCGCCCACGGCTATCCCAAAGAATTGAAAGAGGCGCTGGTGGAAAAGGGCATTCAGTTCCACGACGCCACCTGTCCGGTCCTCCTCAAGTGGGTCTACCGCAAGATCCGCACCTTCGAGGATCAGGGCTTCCACATCATCCTGATCGGCAACCCCAACCACGCCGAGATCATCGCCAGCCGCAGCTACGGCGGCAACATCCACGTCGTATATTCCAAGGAAGAGGTCGACCGCCTGCCCGCCGGCCTCGAGAAGACCATCGCGATCTGCCAGACGACGATCACGAAGGAGAAATTCGAAAAAATCGTCAAGTACATCCGCGACACCAAATACCCCAACATGCGCGCGGTCGACACGCGCTGCAAGCCGGTGAAAAACCAGCAAGAGGCCGTCGAAGACCTGGCCCAGTGGGTCGACGCCATCCTGATCGTCGGCGGATTCAACTCCAGCAACACGACCAATTTGGCCAACCTGGCCAAGAAGTATCTTCCCGAAAAAACCTACCACATCGACTCGCCGGATCTCTTGCAGGCCGAGTGGCTGCAGGGCATCCGCCACCTGGGCATCGGCGCCGGCACCTCGACGCCGAAGTCGCAGATCGACGACGTGCAGCAGCGCGTGGCCGAGCTGTACCAGGGCGAGGTGCATTTTCGAAAAGAGGGCAACGACGGCGAGATCCTGGACGGCGACTTCACTCCGGACGACGAGTTTTAAGAACCGTGCCAAAAAAAAGCCGCCCGCTGGGTTGCGGGCGGCTGGGTGAGGTTGGGTTCTCCTCCCCGCGAACGGGGAATTAGGGTTTCTTCCAGACATGGCGTTTTAACGGAAGCAGGGCCAAGCCGAGACACAGCCAGCCAAAGAGGTCCGCGGGGCCCCCGGCCCGCGGGTTCAAGGCACATCCCCCGACGCCCTCCGGGCCGGCAAGGGACGCGGTGTCTTCCGCGGCGGCCGCGCGCCCGCCATGGGGGAGGGCGGGCTCCTCGCCCAAGGGGTCCCCGTCGGCCGCGTTGGGCTCCGTCGGCAGGAGCACTCGACGCCGCGCCTGATCCAGAATATTTCGCCGCGTCGCGTCCGCGTCGATGAGACGCGGTCCCGCGGCGGAGGGAGCGCCGCAGGCGGCCACGATTTCCCCGGCGTCATGGTCGCAGAGGTATACCTTCGGTGCGTCGGGATGGTTGGGGTCCACGAGAAAGAAGTCGCAGCCATGGGCGTTGCCCTCTCCGAAGGCGCACTCGCGATAGGCGCCTTCGCATTCGCTGGTATCGGGATTGACGGCCCTGCCCAGGCAAAAATCGCGGCCCCGGTCCAAGACCTCCGCCTCCGGCACCTCGACCTTGCCGGTGGGCTGCACCGTCACCGGCGCGTCGCGTTCGACCTTGGGCAGGCCGCGTTGCAGAAAGTCGAGGCGGGCCCGCGCCGGATCGAATTGGGTTTGCGCCGACAAGGGGCCCGCGACGAAACCGAGACTAAGACAAGCAAGTATCCAAAATAGAACTTTCATTTTATCCTCCTGAGAAAATTTGAACCCTCGCCAATTACTAAAGCAATGCAGATGCCAAAGTTATAAATTAAAAATTTCTTTTATTTTCATATTCTTATTTTCTGACAGCGATTTTTTTTTGAAATTTTTAAAACATTTTTTTGAAGACTGGCTTGCAATCTAATTCTTTGTCTTCAGGGTTGGGGTTTTCGAAACCCCGTGCCTGGCCGGCGTTCCAAGACTTCCTTGAGCGCCTCGACCGGCAAGAAAAGCAGGTTCACCGCGAATCGCAGGACCTGTCGCTTCCACGGGCTCTCGCGCTCCGGACAGGTCCGGTAAGCGTTCGGCGCGGATTCCCGAAGGGGAGGGCGCCCGTCTTGCCCCTCCGACGGGCGCCCCAGGAGTGTGCCCCGGGTCGGTGAAATCTTTTGGCAGTGTCGTATCGTCATCTTTCTTTCCATGAAGGCCGCCGAACCCCTGGGGAGTCGGCCAGCCTTGTTTCCAAGATAACCGGAAGAAATTGCAACCTTGATACCAACCTGATTTATTAAATTTATTTAATAATTTTAATTACTTATAAGTTAAACACGGTAATTTTTGTTATTTTTGAAGATAAGGGGGGCTTCAATTATTAAAATCGATCAGGCCAGGATCAGGCTGCGGCGAAGATCCTCGCGCCGGACCAGCTCCCAGGCCACGGCGACGGCCGCGGCTTCCGGGTGGACAGCGCTTTGCCACAACTCCTATTATGAATAGGGCGATAAAAAGGAGAGGCGATGATCCGGGGGCTGATGAGCGCTATTTTCCCCAAAATCCGATTCTTGAGAGGCCTTCAGGTCCTGGCCGGCGGCCTGTGCCTTTTCCTACTGGCCTGCAGCGGCGTCGGCGGCGGGGCCCCCGGAGGCCTGAGCGGCGCCGCGCCCGCCCCCGAGCTGGAAGTCGCCGCCGCGATCCCCGGCGCCCCCGCCGGAGAGACCTCCACCAAATTCGATCCGGGCGGCCGGGCCAAGTATCAGGCGACCTTCACCCAGGTGAGGCTGTGCCGCCTGGGCGAGGAAGACTCTCAATTTTTGGTCAAGGGATTCCTGACGCCGCTGCCGGGCGTCCAAGAGGCGGTCTGCAACGGACGCGTCCTGCGCACGGCCGATTTCGACCGGCACGTCTTCGTCGACGCCCTCACGCAGAAGGGATTGGACGGGGTGGATTGCAGCTTCGAGACCGCGCTCCGCATCCCCAAGGGCGCGGCCGCGGCCTACAAGTTGCTCGTCGCCGACGAGGGCGTCGCCAGCCCCCAACTCGGCGCCGAGACCTCTTTCCGCGACTCCGAAAACCTGCTGGCCTTCAACGGCTTCAGCCCGGCGATCTCCGAGGAGCTGCGCTCGGACCCCGATGTCCCCACCTTCCTCTCGCGGGACTGCCCCAAGCCCGTCACGCTCTCCCCGCCCGCCACCGCCTTCGAGCCTGCTTCGCTGCGTCCCAGCCTCGCGCCGCCCGCGGCGGCGCCAAACTTCGCCGCTCCCTCCGACGAGGACGACGACGGCCCGCGCCTCGAGGCCAAATAACCCTCACTTGATCCCCAAGTACTTTGCCAGGACCGTTTTCTTTTTCGGAATTTTCAACCGTTCCATGCGCGTGTAGAGCGTGCGCAGGCTGACGCCCAGCTCGCCGGCGACGGCGCTCTTGTCCATGAGATGGCGCCGAAGGGCATCGAGGATCACCTGCCGCTCAGCCGAGTTTTCCTCCGCCTGGGCCGCGGGCGCGGGGCCGGCCTCGGCAAAGCCCGGACTCAGGGCGAAATACTCCGCCGTCAGGGGCCGGCCCTTGGCGAAGAGCAGGGCATTGCGCAGCACGCCCTCGAGCTCGCGGATGTTTCCCGGCCAGGAGTGGCGCAATAAGGCCCGATAGGCGCGATCGCCGACCTCGCTGGGCTGCAAATGGAAATCCCGGGCGATCTTTTTGACCAGGTGATCGACGAGCAGGGGAATGTCCTCTTTGCGCTCCCGTAGCGGCGGAAGCTTGATAGTGAGCCCGTTGATCCGGAAAAAGAGGTCTTGCCGAAATTTCCCCGCGCGGACCATCTGCGCCAAGTCGCGGTTGGAGGCGGTAACCAGCCGGACGTCGACCTTCACCTTTTTGGGCGCGCCGATCGGCCGCACCTCGCCCTCCTGCAAGACCCGCAGCAGCTTGGCCTGCATCGCAAGCGACATGTCGGCGATCTCGTCGAGGAACAGGGTGCCGCCGTTCGCCTGTTCGAAGAGGCCCGCCCGGTCGCGATCCGCGTGAGTGAACGCGCCCTTTTTATGGCCGAACAGCTCGCTCTCCAAGAGCGTCTCGGGAATGGCGCTGACGTTCTCCGAGACGAAGGGCTTATCCTTGCGCGGGCTGTTGAAGTGCAGGCAGCGGGCGATCAGCTCCTTGCCGGTGCCCGACTCGCCGAAGATCCAGACGGGAATGGCCGTCGCCGTCACGTGGTCGAGGAGCTGGAAGACCCGCATCATCGGCGGCGAGGTCCCGACGATCTCGGGGTATTCGTAGCGCAACTCCTCGCGGGCCTGGGCCAGCTCGCCGCGCAGCGCCTCGATGCGCTCGGCCTGCGTGGCGACTTCCCCCTCGAGGCGCTGCTTCGCCTGGCGCAGCTCCTCCAGCAGGGTCGCCTTCTCCACGGCGATCGCCGCCTGGGCCGCGAAGGCGCCGAGCAGGGCCAGGTCTTCTCCGGTGAAGCACTGCGGACGGTAGCGGTGATCCAAGTACAAGGCCCCGACGACGCCCCCGTCGAGCTCGAGCGGCACCACCAGGATGGACTGCAGCTGGAACCGCATGACGCTGGTCTTCTCCTGGAGCCGGGCGTCCAGCTGTGCGTTGTCGGTGAGCAGGGGGGTCCCCGTGCTCACGGCCTGGCGCACCGCGCTCATCGAAAGCTGGAATTCCTCCTGCCGCAGCGAGCGCTGGTTGAGCCCCCGGGCGGTGCGGATCTCGAAGCCCGCCACCGGCGACTCCGCCGCCGCCTCGCTCTTCAGCAGCAGGAAGCCCCGCTCGGCGCCGGTCAGCTCGATCGCGGCGTCCATCACCCGCTCGAGGATCTCCTCGAGTCCCTTCATCCGGGCGATCTGCCGGGTGATCGCGCTGAACTGGCGGAAGCGGGCCTCGGGAATGGCCCCCGCGTCTCCCGACGGGGCGCACGGCGGCGGGGCTGCGGCGGCCTCGGGGGCGGCCTGCGGCAGGAGCGCGCCCAGTTGTTCCTCCAATGCCGAGAGCGTGCGATTTTTTTCGAAGTCCATCTTGAGTTCCTCCGTCAAGGCGTCGCGGATGCCACGCCATTCGTTTTGCATCGCGCCGTGCAGCCGCCCGGCGAGGCGGCTCCAACGGCATTTTCGGAATTCCAAAAAAAGCAGGGTGTAGATTTCCAGCCGCGCCTCGGGCGCCTCGCAGGCGCGCACCGCGCCCAAGGCGGCGAGGAAGGCCGCCTCGCCGCGCGCCTCGGGCTCCGCGGCGAGGAGGCCCAGGGCCTCCCGCCACGCGGCGAAAAAGGGGCCGTCGAGGGAAGCCAGCTCCTCAAGCAGGCGGCGGCCGTCCGGGGACCGGCCCTCCCAACGCCCAAGCCGAAGCCGCGCGCGGACCTCGCCCAGCGCGGCCAAAACCGGAAGCGAGCCCCGGGCCCCGGCCGCCTCGCGCGCCCGGCCATAGCCCGCCTCGGCGTCGGCGTAGCGCCCGGCGAAGTAGGCCGCCTCGCCCTCGAGATAGGCGAGGCCCGCCGCGAATTCCCCGGCCGCACCCCGCTCCGCGTCCAGGCCCTCCAGCAGCCGCGCCGCCGCCTCGGAACGGCCGACGTAAACCTGCCAGGCGGCGCGGTGCAGGCGCGCCAGGCGCCGGTCCTCCGCGGTTCCGGAGGAGTTCAGCACCGCAGCGGCCTCCTCCAAGCAGGGCAGGGCCGCCGCGTATTCGGCGCGATCCAGGCGCAGCAGGCCGAGGTTCAAGGTATAGCGCGCCCATTGCAAGAGCTCTCCGCCGCGCTCGGCGGCGACCAGGCTCTCCTCGAGCTTGCGCAGGGCCTCCGCCAACCGGCCTTGCTCGCGCAAGGTCATGCCGAGCGCATGAAGGGCGATGGCCTCGGATTGAGCGCTGCCCGCGGCGCGGAAATGCTCGAAGGCCCGCGCGTAGCGGTCCAGCGCCTCGGGATAATCGCGGGCGAGGCAGGCGAAATCCCCCAGTCGCTTCTCCGTCTCGCCCATCAGCTCGGGACGGCCCTCCGCCAAGGCCCGCGCGGCTTGCAGATGCGAACGGGCCGCCGCGAGGTCTCCGGAGCGCTCGGCCAAGGCCGCCAGCAGGCTGCGGGCGCGGGCCTGGTAGGGGCGGTGCGCCGGATGCCTCTCGGGATCGGCGACCTTAAGGCAGGCTTCGAGCCGCGCGCGCGCCTCGTCGCCGCGCCCGGCGGAGAACAGCACCAGTCCGGTGTAGAAGGCGTGCTTGGCCCGCTGCAATCCGCTCGCGTCGTCCTGCCGGTGCCGGATCCAGGCGTCGTAGGCCGCCAAGGATTTGGAAAAGTTCCCGAGCAGGTAGTGCAGGTGGGCGAGATGCGCGTGGAGCAAGACCTGCTCCGCGCCGCCGGCGGCCGAGGGCAGCAGGCCCTCATAGCGCCGCAGCGCCGCGGCGTAGTCGCCGCGCGACTCCTCCAGCTCGGCGGCCTCGGGCTCCCAGCGCCGCGCCGCTTCCGCCGCGCCCGCCGCGCGGGCGTGGTCGGCGAGCCGAACCGCGCGGGGCGAGGGCCGCGGATCGGCGGCGGCCTCCGTCTCCAGGCGCTTGAGCCACCGGCGGTGCGCCTCCCGCAGGAGCTCCGGCGGCAAGGCCGCGGCGAAGCTCGCCCTAAGGCTGGGATGGGCCAAGGACAGGACGCGCTCGCCCGGCGCGCAGGGCCGAAGGAGGCCGCCGCGGTCCAGCTCCAGGCGCGCGCCGGCGAAGGCGGCCTCGTCGCCGCCCGACAGGGCCAGCGAGGCCGCCGCTTCGGGAGGCTCGGGAGTCGCGACGATCAGCGCGAGCAGACGCCGGGCGGCGTCGCCCAGGGAGGCGACGCGCTCCCGCGCCGCGTCCGCGAAACTCCGCGAGGCCCCGGCCCGCGCCGGATCCCGCAGCGCCTCCCGCAGCAGGAGGGGGCGGCCGCCGCAGGCGGCGAGGATCTTCGCCTCGGGCAGCTCCGCGCCGAGCTCCGCCGAGGCCGCGCGCAGCCAGGCGCGGGCCGCTTGAGGCTCGAGATCCTCCAGCGCGATCTCCCTGCGGCGCGAGGCGGCGGCGCAGGCCTCGCGAAGTTCCCGCAGCTCCGGCGCGGCCCAATCGGTATTGACCTCGAAGAGCAAGACCAGCGAGCCCGGCCCGCGCAGCAGCAGACCGGCCAGGTCTCGCAGCGCCCGCAAGGCCCCCGCGTCCCACAGGTGCAGGTCGGCGAAGGCGAGGGCGGTCGGCCGCTCCCGCGCGCCTTGCAGCCAATCCCGGCGGCGCGCGAGCAGCCGGCCGGGGGCGGCGACGAGCCCGTTGCCCGGGCCCAGCTCTTCGTAATTCCATCCCTCCAGCTGCAGGGCCCATTTCAGCTCTTCCAAAAAGCGCGTGCGGCCCACGCCCGTGGGTCCGACGATCTCGAGGACGCCGGGCTCCGCCGCGCCGACGTTTTCGCAGAAACCCAACGCCTCGCGCCAGACTTCGTCCCTCCCGACCCAAGGGGGACGAAAGACCGAGCCGAGCGCCTCCGCCGCAAGCTCGGGGATCCCGGCGGCGTCCGCGTGCTGCCTCAGATAGCGCAGGACCGTCCCGGCGGAGGCCGGGCGACGCGCGGGGTTTAGCGCGATCATCCGGTGAAGCAAGTCCCCCAAGTAAGAAGGGAGGTCGGGCCGCCGCCGCGCGAGGGGTTCGGGCTCCGGCAGGCCGCGAAGGTCGCCGCTGAGCGGGCGCGGGTAGGGAGGCGTCCCGGCCGCGAGCTCGTAGCCCAGGACGCCCAGGGCGAAGAGGTCTCCGGCGACGCCGTATTCCCCGCGAAAGGCCTCCGGCGGCAGGTAGGCGAGGGTTCCCAGCGGCCCGGGGCCGCGCGCCGCGTCGCCCAGGCCCGCCAGTCCGAAATCCAGGATCTTCACCGCCCCCGAGGGCAGGCGCATCAAGTTGGAGGGCTTGAGGTCGCGGTGCAGGATATTGCGCGCGTGGAGATAGTGAAGACCCGCCGCCGCGTCGGCCAAGAGGGCGGCCAGCGCCTCGGCGCCTTGGAAAAGACCGCCCGGCCCCGGGGGACTGCCCTCCAAATACTCCATGCTGAAGCAAGGGCCCTCCAGCGCCGGGTCGGTGCCCGGGGCGAAATAATCGAAGACCCCGACGAGGTTGGGATGGGAGAGGCGCGCGAGGAGGCGGATCTCCTCTTGAAAAAAACGCAGGCTTCGGGCGTCGAATCCCGGGCGCAGCAGCTTGAGCGCGACCTTTTCGCCCCGCACCCGATCCCAGGCCAATAAGACCCGACCCATGCCGCCCGCGCCCAGTTCTTGAAAGATCTCGAAGCGCGACTTGTCCGAGGCGGGCGGGGGCATGAGGCCATTTTCGCCCAAGGTCGGGACTTCAAAAAGTGTAAAAATCCGCCCCCCTGGGGGGATCTACAAATATTTCAATAAATTTGAAGGTTTATACTGAAAAGCCAAATAAATTCATGCAAATTTTGAGGCAGGCTTCGACTGCAGCATCGGGAGGCTTGCGGGTCGGATCGGGACTTACGAGCCGCGCGCGCGCCGAAACCGGCCCAAGGCCAAGAGGGGAAAGTAATGCCGGTAGCCGTGGTAGCGGATGTAGAAGTGTCCGGGGAATCCCGTGCCCGTATATTCCCGCTCGTCCCAACAGCCGTGGTCGTTCTGGCGGCGGATCAGGAACTCGATCCCGCGTTCGACGATCGGCGAATCGGCCTCGCCGGCGGCGATCAGTCCCATCAGGGCCCAGGCCGTCTGCGAGGGGACGGAGTAGGGGAGCGAGACGAAGCGATCCTCGGCGTAGCCCGCGCAGGACTCGCCCCAGCCGCCGTCGTGCAGCTGCACCCGCTTCAGCCAGGTGACCGCCTTCTGGATGCGCGGATCGCTTAAGTCCTCGCCGATCGCGG
>JADYZQ010000167.1 GCA_020853015.1 Deltaproteobacteria bacterium | reverse complement strand
CCGCGCCTGGCTCCAACTCGAGGCGGAGCCGCTGGAGGGAGCCGATTCTCATTCACTCTTCGTGCAGACCGCCTACTTCGAGCCGAAGGGCCTGCCGGGCCTGCTCTACTGGTACCTGCTCTACCCGGTGCACAAGGTGATTTTTTCCGGGCTGTGCCGGGAAATAAAAAGACGCAGCGAGGAAACTTGGAAGGCGTGATGGAGAAAGGGACACCCGAAGCTTAATGCGCCGGCGGCGGCTCGACAGCCACCGGAGGCTCTTTCTTCGGCCAAAAAACCGAGGCCAAGGACGAGAGAATCAGCGAAAGGGCGATGAACCCCAAGGCGTAGGCGATCGGAATCTTGTACCAGCCCGACAGGATCATCTTGACGCCGATGAAGGCCAAGATCGCGGCGAGGCCGTAGTGCAGGTAGTGGAAGGCCTGCATCATTCCCGCCAAGGCGAAGAACAGGGCGCGCAGCCCAAGGATGGCGAAGGCGTTGGAACTGAACACGATGAAGGGATCGCGGCTGATCGCCAGGACCGCCGGGACCGAGTCGACCGCGAAGACGACGTCGGTGGTCTCGACCACCACCAAGACGATGAAGAGCGGCGTCGCCATCAGCTTGCCGGCCCGCTTGAGGAAGAATCGGTCGCCCTCGTAATTGGGCGTGACCGGGATCAACCGGCGCACGAGGTTGAGCATGGGATTTTTCTCGGGATGGATCTCCTTCTCCTGCTCGAACACCAGCTTGACGCCGGTAACGACCAGGAAGGCTCCCAGGATGTACATCAGCCAGTGGAATTTTTCGAGCAGGGCGATGCCGGCGAAGATGAAGATGGCGCGAAAGACCAAGGCCCCGAAGATGCCCCAGAAGAGCACCTTGTGCTGATAGATCCCCGGCACCTTGAAGTAGGAGAAGATCAGGAGAAAGACGAAGAGGTTGTCGACGCTCAGCGACTTTTCGACCAGGTAGCCGCTCAAGAACTGCAGGGCCAAGTCGTGCCCTTCCAGGTACCAAATCCCGGCATTGAAAATGAGGGCCAGGGCGATCCAGAAGATGCTCCAGAGGATGGCCTCTTTGATGCGGATGGTGTGCGACTTGCGGTTGAAGACCATCAGGTCCAGCAAGAGCATCGCCAGGATGAAAATCAGAAAACCGATCCAAAGCCAGGCTTGTAGCGACATGAGAAATTCTCCGGGCCCCGTCCTAACGGGAAAAGCCCGGAAAGATCAAGCGAAAGGCGGGCGGCTAGAGGGTCGCCATCTCCCGGTTGTCGAAGAGGCGCCGGTAATAGCCCATGTATTCCACTTTCCGCTCCATGGCTTCGATCACGGCGTGGGTGAAATTGACCCCCTCGAATTTCTGCGCGCTGCCCAGGCCGCCGGGGCTGAAGACGTTGATCTCCATCAGTTTGTCGCCCACGATGTCCAGCCCCACCAGGAACATCCCGTCCTCGACCAGGCGAGGACGGACGATCTCGGCGATATTGAGCGCGGTATCGGTGATGACGGCCTGGCGAAGCTTGCCGCCGGCATGGACGTTGCTGCGCAGGTCCTCGCCGGTGCGGATCCGGCGGAAGGCGGCGTACTTCCCTTTGTATTTCAGCGGTTGGCCGTTCATCAAAAACAGCCGCGTGTCCCCCTCCTCCGCCATCGGAAGGTATTCTTGGGCGATGATATAGCCGTCCCGGGTAAGGGCCTCTATCATTTGATTGATGTTGGACAGATCGTCCGGCCTCACTAAGAACACCCCCTGCCCCCCGGACCCTTGCAAAGGCTTCAGCACGATGTTGCCACCGTGGGTTTTGGCGAAGGCCTTGATCTCCTCGCGGTCGCGGGTGATCAGGGTCTTGGGCCGGACTTCCTCGGGGTAAAGCTGGAAATACATCTTATTGAGGGCCTTGCTCAGGCCGTTCGGGTCGTTGAGCACGATGACGCCGTGGCGCATGGCCACCCGCCCGAAGGTGATACCCGCCGCTTGCGCCCAGGCGCGGTGCACCAGGTCCACCGAAGGGTCGTTGCGCAGCATCAGGACGTCGAGGTCGTCGACGGTGATCCTCTCCTGCTTGGCGTGCTTTCCCTGCAAGTCTCTCAGAAAATTCTCCGAGGCCTTGTATTTTTTCTTGGGCACGGCGCGGGCCCGGGCGTGGATATTCTCGTCCATGTCGTAGGCGAAATCTCCCGCGCCCATCACCCAGATCTCGTGGCCTCGGTTCAGGGCCGCCATCGCCAGGCGCGTCGTCGTGTAGCCCGGCTCTTCGGTTTGGATGTCATTGACCACGAATCCCAATTTCATAACCCTCTCCTTTTCAGCAGGTCGAGGACGTCGACGCCTCGACGCAGTTGTTCGAGCAATCTCACGCTTTCCGGACGCTCCATGTAGCGCGGCATCAGGGGCGGCGGCTTCAGGACCTTGCGCCACTGCAGCTCCTGGATGATCGGCACGTGATTGGCGGCGATCTTGCCGACGAAAAGCGGCTCCACGGCGCCGCCCTCGCGCAGGTAGCGGCCGATCGCCGTCACTCCCCTCAGGTAAACCGCGTCCTTGGTCAGCCCGCCGCCGCGGAAGATGCGCAGGGTGACCGTGAAGGCGCCCTTGCGCTCGAAGCCGTAGTCCTCGGTGAGCAGCCGGAAGGTCTCGAGAAAGTCCGCCCCTTCGACCATCGCCTTCGTGGCCACCACGCGACCGGCGAGCAGGCGCAGGCGCGGGCGGCTCAAGCCGCCCACCAAGTATTCCGCGAGGACGGCGAGGCCCTCCTGCAGCTCCTCGTATCCGGCAAGGCCCGAATAGAGCTGTCGGAAGGGCTGGGCGCGCCCGTTATAATAAGTGACCAAGTGCGTCCCCACCTCGTGATTGAGCAGGGCCTCGACGCGGGAAACCGGAATCTTCGTGTGCGCGCCGACCAAGAGATGGCCGCGGGAGACCATGAGTCCCGAGGCGATATCGTCGCGGATCTCCACCCTCGCGGTGAACTTGGGATATTTATTCCGATAATAAGCGAATTCCTCGCGAGCCCGTTCGGCGAAGGCCTTGGCGTCCAGCTCCCAACCGGGGCGCGACTCGCGGCTGCGCGGCGGGAAGGACTTCAGCAGGCGATGCGCGACGGCGAGCAGGCCCGACCCTACGCCGCCATAGAGCTGAAGGCTCCCGTAGAGAAACCGCGAAGTCCCGCGGTCGACGAGCATGGTAAGGTCGCGGTCCATCTCTTCCTGCTTCTCGCGGAACAGGGTCGCCAGCGTGGGGTCTTCCACGCGCTCGATCGGGATCTCGTAGAGGCGGCGCTTGAGCAGCGGCGGATCCACCGGGATGGGGCGGTAATGGAAGACCGGATCCCTCGCGTACTTGTCGCGCTGGAAGGTCAGCCAGGCCTGCTGCGCGTTGACCGGCGTGACCAGCAGGAGGAAATCGTAAGCGGAGCTGATCTCGGCCAAGCGGCGGTCGACCTCCCAGACCGCCTTCACCATCGCGCGCCGGCCCAAGGCCAGGAAGTGCGGGGGCTGGTGGGTGGTGCGGGTCTTGACGAACTCGAAGAAGGCCAGTTTGAAGGCGCGGCCCAGCAGGCGCTGCAGGGCGCGGCGCACCAGCGGAAAGGTCTCGCAGGTCTTGGGATGCAGGTAGATCGGCCGCACCTCCAGGCCGATCACGTGGCAACGCAGGGCCGCGGCGCGCTTCGGCGGAAGCAACGGCACGAGGCCCTTCGGACATTCAGGCTCCCCGGGGTGAAACCAAACCTTGGCCTCACGGCGCGGCCGGGAGCCTTCCTTGAGCGAGGCCTCCAGCGCGTGCAAGGTCGGCGAGAGCTCGCGGCTCTCGCGGGCGCGGATCGTGAAGGCCGGCTGCAGCTCCTCCTGTGTCACCGCGGCCTTGCCCTTGGGCGGCCCCGCCCAAAGCTCGAGCAATAGAAAGGCGCCGAACTCCCGCTCCTGGACGCGGACGATCAGTTCGATTAAGCGCTCGAGGCCGCGGCGCAGCTCCGGCGCCGCGGAAGCGACCAAGTAGGAGGCCTCGCCGGTGATCAGCCGCTCGGTGCCTCCGGAGGTTTTGCCCGGGGGATCGCGGTAGACGCACAGAAACGGCAGGTGCCGGTCGATATGCAGGCGGCCGCCGCGCGGCAGGCTGCGGCGCACGGGCCGGCCCTCGGCAAGGCGCGCCTCCACCTCGCGAAACCACTCGGTCGTCAACGGCGCATGCGCGGACTTCATCGCGGCCTCTCCATCCTTTTCAGCTCTTCCAGCACCCCCGGTACCGTCGCGGCCAGGGCGGCGCGGATCGCCTCGATCTTTTCCGGCTCCGCGACCCCGCTCCACTCGTCCATGAAGATCTTTTTGAACTCCAGCGCGAGGGCGCAGCCCGTCTCGGGGAAGGTCCTGTGGACCCAACGCGGAAAATTCCCGCCGAAGAACTTGACGTTCTCGCGCACGTCGAGGCGGGCGCCCATAAAGTCCGCCGCGCCTAAGTCCGCGACGAAGCGCTCGATCAACCGTCCCCAACGACCTCGGTCGGCCGAGGCGGAGCCGACGTTCACCTGCGGATTCTTCCCCGCGTCCTCCGGCGGCGCCGCGGGATGGCCGCGGCGGTGGTTGTAGGAATGGATGTCGTAGAGGACGAAGCGGCCGTGCCGCCGCTCCAGCTCGCGCAGGCGCTCCTCGACTCCCGCGTAAAATGCGTCGTACTCGCGCAGCGAGTCTTGCAATATCTTCCCGGTCGGCGGCTCCTTCCAGAGCCGCAGGCCCCAAGCGTCTTCCGGAACGAGATAGACCGCCTTTTCTCGAGGGCGATTCAAGTCCACCTCGAAACGCGAGCGCGATACCAAAATCCGATGCGGCGCGACGGCGGTCCACTCCACCGTGAAGGGATCCTCCTCGCGACGGCGATCCGCTTCGGACAAGGCGAGCCGCTCCGCCACCTCCGGACGCAGTTCGTGCCCGTCGTGGATGGCGCTCGCCACCACGGGACCCTCCCCCAAACTCCGCCATTCCCAAAAGGATGGGACCAAGAGACCTCCTCCGATCGGATGCTTATCATTATAAGGAGCGCTCCCGACTTTTGCCTAAGAGAAGCGTACAGAAAATTTCAAAAAATATTTTTTTTATTTTTCAATAAGTTATATTGATTTTACCCTTCCCTGGCAACATCCGAAGGGCCCCGTCGAAAATCAGGCATCCAATTCATGCTTCGGGCTCGAAGGCCAATGCCCGGCGAGGTCTTAGGGGGATCATCGCGGGCGATGACGGAGTCCGCCTTGCTCGTCCCTTCGCTGCCCCTTAAGCCTTCCGCGCCCGCCCCGCGTCCCGGCCAGGACCCGCGCTTCGTTTTTCTGAGCGAGGCCTTCCGACAAGATCCCGAGTTCCACGCCCTGCTCCAAGAAAAAGACCCCAGGCTCTTCGCACAGGGGATCCTGCACTGGGCCCTGCGTCGCGAGAGTCGCGGCGACCTGGACGCCGCCGCGAAGGTCTATGCCGAACTGGCGACAAAGGGAGACGCCGAGGTCACGGCGCAGGCCCTACGCCGTCTGGGCCTGCTGGAAGGCAAGGGCCGCGGCGCGGATCGCGCCGAGGCGATGCTGGCTCGATTCACGCGGGAGGCCCTGCACCCCGCCGGCGTCCTCGGCATGACGGCCGCCTCCCTCGCCTTTCGCGTCACGCGCCTCGCCTCGCTGCGATTCCTCCTGGGTTCCCCCGTCGCGGGCCCGCTGACCCGCGGCGCCGGCGCGCGCCTCGCCGCCTCGCTCGCCGGTTTCGCGGCAGAGACTTCGGCGATGCTGTTCGCGGGCAAGGGAATTCAACAACTGCTCGGAGAAAGGCCAACCTGGAACGCTGCCGCTCTGGCGAGAGAATGGCGGGCCGGCGCCCTCTTCCTTGCAGGGATAAAGCTCGGCGCCGCCTTTGGCGCGACCGTGGCAAAACGGACGGCGGTGCTGTCGCCCGCCGCCGCGCCATGGAAGGGCCTGGTCTTGACGCAATCTTCCCTCCTGGGCGGGGCCATCCTGGGTAAGGACCTGGAGCACGGCTTTCTCGGCGAAAATGAAAAATTTTCCTGGCTGGAGGGAATCGCGGCCTACCTGCACGCCCACGCCGGCGCGGGACTGGGCCGCGGCCTCTTGGGCTCGGGTTGGCGGGCCCTCGAGACGAGCTTGGAATGGCGCGCGGCGCGGGCATCGGAAACCCGCGGCCCGCGCCCCAAGGGATGGCTGCGCGAGGCGAGCGCCTTCGCCCTCGCCGCTTCCGCGGTCCCTAAGCTCGCCGCCGCCCGCCCCGATTTCGCAACTAGCCGGATGTCCGGCCTGGAGGGAATCGGCGCCGCGCCTCCAGCGGCCGCGCTGGCGGCGCGCTTTCGTCCCCGGTTTCCGCCGACCGGCCCCAAGGTCTACAGCGAGGAGATATTGGAGACCGCGCTCGAGACGCCGCTGCCCCGGGAGGAGTGGCGCGAGCGCCTGCTCGAGGCCTACGCGGAGGCGAAGACTCCGGGCGGCTACGAGCAGCTCCTGATCGCCGAAGGGGTGAAAAAAATATTCTCCTACGACGGGCTGCGCAGCGGCATCGGCAGCTTCGATCTCTCCGTCCTCCAATTCGGCTTCGAGCACGCGCTCGGCGAGGCGAATCCGACCCGCCGCCGCCAATCGCTGCGCCTGCTCCTCTATCTCATGTCCACCGACCTCTCCCGGCCCAGCCTGAGCCGGGCCTTTCATGCCCTGGGCTTGGGCGACGCCTTGAGGGCGCGTCCCGATCCCCTCTATCCGGCCGCCTTCGCGCGGCGTCTGGCCGGGGCCGTCGGGCGCCATTGGGGCCGCTACCTCCCCGCCGACATTCCCTTGCTGCTGAATTTCATCCACGAACACGCGGGAGGCGACGAGGCCAAGGCCGAGGGAATGATCCGCATCTTCGGAAGGGGCGCGAAGGATTACCCCGAGGCGGCGCTGCGCGGCGCCCTGCATTACGCCTCCCGCTCGTCCTTGGGAAAGCTCGCCCTGCGCCGCATTTTCTTGATCCTCGCGGCCGAGGACATTCCGGCCAAGCTGCGCGAGCTGAAGGCCCAGGAGGCTCCGGAGGCCACGCCGGACCTGCTGCGCGAATGGGGGCAATTGGGACTGGGCCCGGAGGAGATCGCCTACGAGCTGCGCGGAACCCCGCACAACGCCTATCTCGACGATATCCGCCTGGCGCGGAAGGTCGTGTCGGTGCTGCGGGCCCAGGAAAAGGCCCGGCGGGCCTCGGCCGAGGAGCGCCTGCGCGCCAAGCTGGGACTGCAATCGGGAATCCTCGAGGCCCTGGGCTCCCGAGGGCCCTTGCAAGCGGAGACCTTGCTGAAGCTGCTGCAATGGAATCCCGACCGCGCCACGCAGCGCCTCGTCCGCGACCTGCGGGAGGGCCGCCTCGACTTGCGCGTCGCCGGCGAGGAGGAATTCGAGGCCTTGTTCCGCGCCTGGGGCCTGGCGCGGCGCTGCGACGGCGCCCTCTTCGTGAAGGCCTTCGAAGGCATGAAGCGGGACCTGATCCTGGTGCGCGAGCTGAGCCCCGCCGCCCGCGCCGGGGGCGAAACCAGCCACGCGGCCTACGAGGAGCTGATGCTGAGGCTCGAGGCGGTGGTCCACGAGTGGGAGCACTTCCGCCATTTCAACGGCGAGATCGCGATGCGCGGCCTCTCGCGGGAGGATCGCCTCGTCTCGGAAATCATGGCCTCCTTGGAGGAGGACCGATGGCAGAGCTATTTCTCCTCCCGGGAAACCCCGCTGGGCCGCCTCGCGCGCCGCCTGGGGCAGCCCCTGCCGCTCTACCTGCGGGATTTCCACGACTGGCTTTACTTTTCGAAGCGCAACGCGGAGCGGACCGCGGGCTGGTTGCGGGGCTGAGGCGACTCTCACTCCGAGCCGAAGAATTGCACCGCGGTGCCCCCCATCACGATCTGGTCGCCCGGATGCACCGCGAAGGTGGGACCCGGGGTCCTATCGTGGCTCTTCCAGGCGAAGGCCTCCTTGCCGTCGCGCAGGACCTTCATGCCGTTGCGCGAGCCCATGTCCTGGACGAAGACGCTGCCGACCGAGCGAATCAGGCGGACGTGCTTGGACGAGACGCCCGCGGTCTCCTGGGAGACGGGGAAGGCGTCGCGGCCGATCACGACCTCGGCGGCATTCTTGGGCATCACGTAGATCCAAGCATGATCCAGCCTCCGCAGGCCCGGGATGTTTCCCGGCACCATCGGCAGCATCTTCACGGGATGGGGCCCGGCCTTGGCGTGGGCGGCGGCGGGCAGGGGCTCCGCGGGCGCCGCCGCGGACGCGGCCTCCGCGGCGGGGTTGTGGAGGTAGGCGATCAGGCTGAAGTTGTCCGTCTTGAAGTGATTGACCGCCTTGCCCCCGGTCGGCGCGTCGAAGACGCGCCCTTTCGCGTCGATATATTGTTTCTTGCCGTGGTGCTCGAAGGGATAGCGCTCGAGACGCATGGGATTGGCGGCGGGATTTCCCAGCCAAGCGCGGGCCTCGGCGAGGAGCTCCATCCGGCGGTGGGCCTCGTGGGTCAAGACCTCGCGCGCCTGCTCGGCGGTCTTGCAGAATTGGATCAGGTCGAGGACCTCGCGGGTGCTGCCGAAATTTTCCCAAAAGCCGTCGGAGCCCGCCAGGATCATCTGCCCGGGCTTCAGCGCGACGCCGGCCTCGTAGCCCTTGCCGGCCTCCTTCGCGCCGGTGGCCGTGCCGGGCGCGGGGAATTCCCCGTCGGAGGTCTTCTTCACCGCGACCGCACCCTCCTTGCCCACGCTGTTCGTCACGACATTGGCCATGGGGTGCAGGGCGCCCGCGAGGGTCTTGCGGGCGCCGCCGAACTCGTAGTCCTCGCCGGGGCGCAGCATGCCGGGCACCGAGGGCAGACCCTCGTCGACCGTCCGGAAGACCCAATGCCATTTTCCGTCGGAGCCGCGTTCCAGGATCATCGCGCGGGCGTCGCCCACCCAGGAGAACTCCGCGCGATGCGCCTCGCCGGGATGCTTCGGGGGATGCACGCGAACCGCGACGGCCACCGCCCCCGCGCCGCCCTGCTCGGGCAGCGGGGCCGCGGGATCCAAGATTCCGGCGCGGGCCGCGGCCAGGGCCTGCTGCACCTGCTCCGGCTTCGCCCACTTCGCCTTGCCTCCGGTGAGGTGATGCAACTCCGCGTTGAAGCGCCGGACGGTCTTGTTGGCGAGCGCCCAGGCCTGCCCCTCGTCGCCCGAGCGATGCATCTCGGCCTTAAAGGCCTCGGCGGTGAGCAACGCCGCGACGTCGCCGTGCCCTTCTCCGCCCATGCCGTCGACGTCGAGCATCAGCAGCCCGCCCTTGCCCCGCATCACCAGCACGTTGTCCTCGTTCTTCTTGCCGTAACCCGCGCCTTGGGTCGTCACCGCGGCGACCTCGCCGGAGCCCGCGTCGGGCTTGAGCCGGTGCACCGGCGGCGCCTTCAGATCGACGTCGCCGTGGAGGATGGGCGCGGCCTCGCCGAACAGGCCGGCGTTGCCGGAGGGCTTGGCCGGGACTTTCGGCGCCGGCGCGGCGGCTGCGATCGGAGGCTCAAAGACCCCCAAGAGATGAAACTGTCCATGGATGTCCTTCGTCGAAAGCACGTCCCCCGGCTTGAGCCAGGCGCTGCCCTCGACCTTCGCGCCGTTGACGTAGACGCCGTTCCTGCTGTGCCGGTCGGCGACGTACCAGCCCTCGGGCGCGCGCTCGATGCTGCAGTGGAGGCGGGAGACGAAATCCTCCGAGACCACGACGTTGGACTGGGACGGGTCGCGGCCGATCCACAGCGCCTGCCCGTCGCCCGCGGGCCGCAGGGGGCGCAGCGGGCCGTCGCTCGCCCCGGCCACCATGGGGAGAAAACGCAGGCGATCGCCCTTGAGAAATGCGGGCTTGTCTTGGAACAAGACCTGAAAGCTCCGCGTCTCTCCGGTCTTCAGGTTCTTCAACTGCCATCGCCCCTGCCCGTCCTGTCCCGCGACCTCCCAGGTCTTCTCGGGGGGCTGGCTCGGATCGGCGAAGGCCAGGACGCCGGAGCCTTTCCCGTCCTTGGCGGTGACGTGGTAATCCGCGACGAAACCGGCCTCGGGCGGCGCCTTGCCGGACTCGACCGCGCTCAGGTAGGCCTTCGCGGCCTGATAGGAGGCCTGATACTCCGCGTCCCCGTGCAAGGGGCTCTTCGGATTTTCGTAGGCCGCAACCCAGGCCTTCGCGATCTCGGCCTTGCGGGCGGGATTCGCGATGCCCGCGACCGAGCCGTCGGGAACCGAGCTCGCCTCGGGCGGCGCGGGCGCCCAAGTGGACTCCGGGACGGCCTCGGGAAGCGGCGCGAGGATCCCCGCCGACTTCGGCTTGGCGGTGGAGGCCATCGTGTCGTTGGCCGCCCAGTCCAGAGAGATCGACTCCGGCGCCGGCCCTTTCGCCTTCACCCCGCTAAGGCTGGGCGGGGGCGTCTGCACCGTGTCGGGGGCGAGCGTGTCGGGGGACGAATGCCCGGACTTGCCGAGCGGCGAGCCGTGAGCCGCCAAGGGGATGTCGTCGAAGAAACCGGGGAGCTTCGGCGCCTCGGCCGCCTTCGCCTTCCCGGACTTTTCGATCTCCAGGTCGCGGACCATCGCGTAGCGGTCGAGGAAGTCGCGGAACTCCTCCGAGCCGACCGAATGCCGGGAGATCTCCTCCAGGGTGAGCTTGGCCAGCTGGTAGAAAGGCGGAACCTTGGCGTCGCGCCGCGAGCAGACGTCGGCGAGCAGCTCGCCGTAGCGATCCCCGTGCGCGGCTTCCGCCGACCGGG
>JADYZQ010000166.1 GCA_020853015.1 Deltaproteobacteria bacterium | reverse complement strand
TGCAGTTTTGGCTCTTGGCCGGGGATCGCTTCACCCACTTCGAGGCCCGCCGCCGCTTCCCCTGGTTCGTCGCGGCCGGCGGCCTGGGTTACATGGCCGGGGCCTGGCTGCTCCAGGCATTCTCCGGAATCTTTCCGGCCCTCGATTTCTTCCTGGTCTGGGCGGGGGTCCTGGCGGCCGCGCCGCTGTTTTTGGTCCTGCTGCCGCGACCCATGGCGTCGTCGGCGGTCGCTCCGGAGGCCGAGGCCGCCGCGGCCGTAAGCACCGCCTCCGCCCACCGGCTGCTGAAGACCTTGTTCGTCTTCTGCTTCGCCTTCACCTTTTTCCTCTACGGCGTGGACTACCTCTTCAACACGGTCGCCCTGCAGGCCTTGTCGGATGAAAATCGCTTGGCCGCCTTTTACGGGCGCGTCTCTTTCTTTTCGCTGCTGGGGGTCCTGCTCTTTCAGGCCCTGATGGCCGGCCCGCTGTCGCGGGTGCTCAGCGTCGATCGTTCCATGCTGGTGCTCTGCTTCGCCTTATTTCTAGGCATCGCCCTCTTGACCTGGCAGCCCTCGCTGGCGACGGCCGCCTTCGCCGAGGGTCTGCTGCTCTATTTTTTGGATTCGAAGGCGGTGGGCCTGCTGCAACCGGTGGGCAATCTCTTTCCCGATCGGCTGCGGGGCAGGGCCAAGGTGCTGCTGGACGGCTTCGCCCCGCCTTCCGGGGACTTGGTCCTCCTGCTCGTGGCCACGGCGCTCGCCGCCACCGTCGGCGCCTTTCGCCTCGCCTACGTCTTGGCGGCGGGGAGCTTGGTGTTTTTGCTCTACCCCTGGCTCTTTCGCCGGCATTACCTGGCCTATTTGCTGGATTGCCTGGCGAGCCCCGACGCCAATCAGGTCCTCAACGCGGTGCAGGCCTTGGGCGAGCCCGACAAGAAATCCGCGGCGCCGGACTTGCTGCGCTTGCTCGAGGGATCGGCGGATCCGGTCTTGAAGCGCCACCTCATCCTCAGCCTGGGCCGGATGCGCAGCGAGGCGGCCCTGCCCAAGCTGATCGCGCAGTTCTCCCAACCCCACGAGGCCCTGCAGCTCGCGGTGGTGGAGGCGCTGGGATATTTTCGGAATTATCCGGCGCTCTTCGCCCTCCACGAACTGATGAAGTCGCAGGACAACGTGAGCTTTCAGGTGAGGATGAGCGCCACCCGCCTCATGACGGAGACGGTCGGGCGCCGCATGATCCCCTTGCTGCGCGAGGCCCTGGCCGAGGACAACCCGCGCATCCAGGCCAACGCCCTCGAGTCGCTGGCCCTGTTGCGGCGCAAGGAAATCGTCCCGTTGGTGCTTCCCTTCCTGAACAGCGGGCACCGGCGCCTCCGGGCCAACGCGGCGATCGCCCTCTATCCCTTTCGCGCGCATCGCGCGGCCGCGCGGAGGACGGTCGCGGAGTTGTTTCGATCGCCCGACCCCTTGACGCGCTTCGCGGGCATTTATGCCATCGGCGAGTTGAGGTTGGCGGAGTACGAGCCCGATCTGAAGGGCCTGCTGAGCGCCTCGGAGCCCCGGCAGCGCCGCGCCGTCTTGACCGCGCTCGCCAAGCTGGGCGGGGCCGAATACGTCCGGGAATTCTCGCGCGGCCTGGCGGAAGAGGACGAGGTCGCGGCCGCGGAGTCCTTGCAGGCCCTGGCGCGCTTTCCCGCGTCGAGCCGGTGGCGGGTCTTCGAGGAGGTCTCGCGGATGGGGGCGCCCGAGCGGAAGCGAATCCTGGCGCGCCTGGACCAGAGTCCCTTCGACTTCTCCCAGGAGCGGAGCTTGCTGGTCAACCGCGAGGAGTTGATGTTTTTGCCGAAACGCTGAACCGGTATCGTCTCAATGCCCCATGTGCCCGGCCGAGACGTTGCACGCCGCGCGCTCCGCGGGCGTCATCGCCTCGCGGTCCACCGAGGAGGGCGAGCCCGCCTCGCAGGCGCCGGCCGTCTCGGAGACGGAGATCCGCTGCATCATGCCGTTGTCCTCGTGCTCGCCGATGTGGCAGTGGTAGACGAAGTCGCCCAGGATCACGGGGTTGGTGAAGGGCACTCGGATCTTCACCGAGCCGCGCGGGTCGGCGGGGGTGGGGCAGGTGCAGTTCGTGCAGTTGCCCGAGTCGTCGCATTGGCAGCGGTCGGGGTTTTGCGCGTTGGCCGCGCGGAAGTCCAAGGCCACGGTGTCCTGCCGCCCGATGAAGTCCACCGGCTGGCCGTTCTGCTCGATCACCTGAAAATCCAGCTGATGGATGTGGAAGACGTGGTTCTCGCCGGTGCAGTTGTTCAGCGTCCACTCCTCGACGCAGCCCAACTGCACGTTGGTATTGGTGAAGCTGGGGTCGAACTGGGTGTTGTTGATGCAGAATTGGGAGCCGTCGCCCATCTCGGAGAAGTCGAAGGTTCGGCTGCAGCAGAGCGGGGCGTCCCGCAGGTCGGCGACTTGGGGGAAGTTCTGCGGCAGGGGGACCTCGGGGACCGCCTCGCCCTCGGAGACCAGCGTGGCCAGGGTAGTTTGCGGGTAGGTGTCGCCCTGCGGCCCCATCGAGATGCCCCGCGTGAGGAAGGCGTATTCGCCCGGCGGCCCGCCGACCACCAGGAACTCGCTGCGCGCGCTGGTCGGCAGCAGGATGTGGTCGCGGGGCACCAGCTGGTTGTGCAGGTTGCCGTCGCGGGCGATTTCGTAGAGGGTGTGTCCCTCCAGCTGAATGTCATAATAGATGTCCGCGCCGATGTTGCCCACCCGCCAGAGCTGCACCTCGTTGGGCTGAATGGTCACGGTGGGGTTCACCTGGCCGTTGAGCGTGCGCATCGTCGGATTGGCGCTGACGGGGGGATTGGGCACCAGTCCGTTCACGATCTGGATGTCCTTGAGCATCATCACGCGCTGGGTGATGCCGCTGAGCTCGGGAAAGGGATCGAGGATCCCGTCGACGATGAGGGCCCCCGACATCCCGCTGCCCACCTGGAATTCGGTCAGCCCGTGCATGTGCGGGTGGTAATAGAACAGCCCCTCCGGGTGGTCGGCCGGGACGTGCACCTCGTAGTCGAAGGTGTCGCCCGGCGCGATCGTGAGAAAGACGTTGTCGCCGGGCTGAAGCGGCGAGACGTTCATGCCGTGATAGTGGAGGTTGGTGTCTTGGTCGATGAAGTTATTGAGATTCAGGAAGATCGTGTCGCCGGGCCGGACGACCAGCGTCGGCGGGACGAAGAGGTCGTTGTAGACGCGCGTGGTGACGGTGACGCCGCCGACCTCGATCTTGCGCTCTTGGGCGGTGAGGGTCGTCTGCAGGACGCCGTCCTTGCTTTCGACCCGCGGGGGCTCTTGAAAGCCGGCGGCGCCGTTGGAGCAGGCGAGGGCGGTCCAAGCTAGCCCCAGCAGCGCGTAGTATCGTCCCCGTGGAAGTCTCATGGTCCCTCCTTGCCGATTCCTCCCAGATCTTCCCGGGCTAGGCAATTCTTTTCGGGCGCCGTTTTTTGAATTGGCCCTTTTTTGGAGGGAAGATTATGATGATAAGGGATTATTCATTCCAACATGCAGATCTTCGTCGGAAAAAATTCCCTGCTGTTCTGCCTCCTGTCCTTCGCCTTGTTCATGGCCTTCATCGAGGTCGGCTACTCGTTCGGCCTGCGCTACGCGAAAAAATACCCCTCGCGGGAAAGCTGGGGCGGCGGCGCCATCGAGGCGGCGGTCCTGGCCCTGTTCGGCCTGCTGCTGGCCTTCACCTTCGCCGCGGCCCAAGGCCGTTTGGAGGAGCGCCGGCAACTCATCGCCCAGGAGGCCAACGCGATAGGGACCGCCTACCTGCGCCTGGACCTGCTGCCTCCCCACGAGCGGGAATCGCTTCAAGGGAAATTTCGCGAGTATTTGGACGCCCGCCTCCGCGCCTACGCGGCCCTTCCGGACCTGAAAAAGGCCTACGAAGAGCTGTACCATTCCGAACAACTTCAAAAGCAGATTTGGAGAGAGACGCAGGCCGCCGTGCGCCGGGAGGCCTGGCAGCCCGCGGGGATCTTGGTCTTGCCCGCGCTCAATGAGATGATCGACATCACGACTTTGCGAACCATGATCGCGAAAAGCCACACGCCTTCCGTCGTCTTCCTGCTGCTCTATGCGGTGGGTATGATCACCGCCGTCATGTCGGGCTTCGGAATGGCGAAAACGCCGGGACGCAATTGGCTCCACCGTTGGGTCTTCGCCCTGGTGGTGTCATTGACGCTCTACGTGATCCTCGACCTAGAATTCCCCCGCCTCGGCCTCATCCGCCTGGATGCGGCCGACCAAACCCTCACCCAGCTCCGAGAATCCATGAATTAGGCCGGCGCACCCGGAGTCCCCCCTTTTTTTTATCCGGTATCCAAATTTCGGAAAACGACCGGGGTAATTTCATTTTTTAATCGTATAAATTTCAAACCATTCCGGGTTCAGTATAATAAATATAATTATTTCATATAGTTATATGGCAAGCCGCGTTGGCCCCAGGCTTGCTTTGGAATCCTTCCATCCACAACCCATCTCAAGGAGGATTTCATGTCGAAACGACTCTTCACCCTGATCCAGGCCCTCTTGGTCTTCGGCGCCGCCGGGCAAGTCTACGCGAAGAACACCACCTATGAGGTCTACGAGCGCGGACGCTACGTCGGCACCACCAGCATGCCGGCGGATCGCTACTCGGGGATGGCGGGGCGCTTGAACGCCACCGGGCTGACCTTGAAGCCGAAGGTCGATCCCGCCGCGGCCGCCGCACGGCGCGAGGCGGCGGAGCGCAAGCAAGAGCAGTGGCGTCGCGAGAACGAGCAGCGCCGGATCGCCGCGCAGCGGAAGCAGGAGCAGTGGAAACGTGAGAGTGAACAACGCCGGATCGCCGCGGAGCGGAAACAAGAGCAATGGAAGCGCGAAAATGAGCAACGACGCCGCGCCGCCCAAAACCAGATGCAGCAGTGGAACCGTCAGTTTGAGCAGCGCCGGGTCGCCGCCGAGCAAAAAATGGAGCAATGGAAACACGAAAATGAACAGCGCCGCCGCGCCGCTCAGATCCAACACCAGCAGTTTAAGGATAACTTCGCCCGCCGGCACACGGCGGCCCAGCAGGGCTTTCGGGCCTGGCAGATGGCCCGATAACACGGAGCGCGGCGAGGAGCCCCGTCATGGTGACGGGGCTCTTCTATTTTGCAAAAGCTGGCTTAGGGCAGCGCCGCGCAGCGGGCGCGGCCGGGGAGAAACTCGGGCCTCGCGTTCGAGAGGTCCCTGACTTGAACCGGCACGGATATGGCGAGGGCCGCGGGGGTATCCCGCGCGATCGGCTCCTTGCGGAAGGCCCCTTCGCAGTCCGGCATGGGCAAAGACAGGTCGGAAGGGATCTTGTGGTCGGCCTTGATGCGCTCCCAGCAGGCGGGGTTTTGCCGAGTAGGGACGCATTTCGGCTCCAGCCCCGCATAGTAGCGCAGGGAGACGAGGCCGGATTTTTTTTCGACGACGAGCTCCGCGTCGACGTCCCGGGAGGCGGTGAAGGCGACCTTGCCGTCGGAGAGCTTCAGCGCATAGAGCACGGCGAGATTTCCCAAAGGCTCGTCTTGCATCAAGAGGAAGGGGCCGGCGACGCCCAAGGGCCATCCGCTGAGGGTGGCGATGGGACGGCTGGGGCCCGCATAATTCTCGGAGCAAAGCGCCTTGGGATCGGGACCCTCGCGCAGGGCTATCTTTTCGATGCCCTTGATCCCGGGATCCTCCTGCCAGAATAGGGCGAAACCGCCGTAGGCCCAACAAGTCTCGCGGATCTGCTGGGGCGGCTCGACGAGGCGGCTTAAGCCGGCCTTGCGCTCTTGCACCTTGAGCGGGCGGTCGAAGCCGCGCTCCTTGGCGGGGCAGGGGAGGGAGAGAAAAAATATCAGGGCAGAGAGTAGGAATCGCATGCGGCGACTTTAGCAATGGGACGGAAGTTTGGCCAGGAGCTTCCTATTGCAAAAAATCGCAATCTGGATTTTCATAGTTCGGCGCTCCCTGGGAAAGACGGTGTTTCATGCCAAGGCGTTTGCTCACGACGTGTGTTTTGATCTTGTTCGGCCTCCTGCTGGCCGGGCCGGCCCGTGCCACGCGGGATCCCAAATCGGACGAGATGCCCGCCATCCAAGAAATCGCCTATTACCTCCAGGCCAACGCCGCCGCCGTGGAATCGCTGGCCCTGGCGCAGGCGGCCACCAACCCCGGGGTGCGGGACCTGCTTC
>JADYZQ010000165.1 GCA_020853015.1 Deltaproteobacteria bacterium | reverse complement strand
GGGTCTCGACGGTATCCAGGGCGACGGTGCCGACGACGGTCAGGGACATAGCCCCTGCTCCCTAGGAAAATGCGCGGGGGAATTCAACCCAAAATCCTCGTCCCGACGGGAGTCGGGACTATTGGGGAAATTCCTTCGGCTCCTCCACGGAGGGGTAGGGCGAGCTGTCCAGGGCCTTCATGAAGGCCACCAAGTCGGCTTTTTCCTGCGCCGTGAGGTTGAGCTTCACGACCTTCTCGCTCAGCCACTTGTTGGGCTCGCCGCCGCGGTCGTAGAGCTCGATGACCTCCTCGAGGGTGGCGACCGAGCCGTCGTGCATGTAGGGCGCGGTCTTGGTGATGTCGCGGACCGTCGGGGTCTTGAAGGCGCCCTTGTCCTTCTCTTCCTTGGTCGCGTCGTAGCGGCCCCAGTCGGGCTTGGGCTTCTTCATGCCGACGCCCAGGTTATGGAAGTCGCTGTCGCTGAAGTTGCTGCCGACATGGCAGCGCGTGCAGTTGGCCTTCCCGAAGAACAGCTCGCGGCCGCGGATCTCGGATTCGTTCATCGCCGTCTTGTCGCCGTTGCTGTAGCGGTCGAACTTGGAATTGCCGCCCAGCACCGTGCGCTCGAACGACGCGATCGCCATGGCGACCTTTTCCTTGGTGATATTGGGGTCGCCGAAGGCCTTTTGGAAGAGCGGGCGGTAGGCCTGGATGTTGCTCAAGGTCGAGATCATCTCGTCGTGCGAGCCCATGCCCATCTCGACGGGGTTGGTGATGGGGCCCAGGGCCTGTTCTTCGAGGCTTTTGGCGCGGCCGTCCCAGAATTGCAGCAAATAATAGGTGGAGTTGATGACGGTGGGCGCGCTGCGCGTCCCCATGCCGCCGTGGATTCCGGCCGACACCGGTTGGTTGTCGGTCCACCCGCGCTTGGGGTCGTGGCAGGTGGCGCAGGAGATGGTGACGTCCTTCGAGAGCCGCTTGTCGAAATAGAGCAGCTTGCCCAGCTCGACCTTCTCGGGGGTGAGGGGGTTATCCTTGGGGATGTTCAGGTCGGGGTCCAGGCCGAGCGGCACCCGGACGAATGGCGCGCCGATCGCGGGCTGGGAGCCGTCGGCGGCCTTCTTTTCGGGGGCGGCCGGCGCGGGCGCCGTGGCGGCGGGGGCCGCGGCGGGCGCGGGGGGCTTGGCCTCTTCCTTCTTGGTGCATTGCGAGGCGAACAGCAGCGCGGCGAGCAGGGCGCCGGTGCGGAATATGCGTTGGGACATTCGTCTCCTCCTTTTAGGCTTGACCGCTAACAGACCGGATTATAACGCTCTCCCCCGAAATCCCAAATCCTTTGTTGGTGAGGTTATCGGGTGGGAGGCCATGTCGTGAAAATACTGCTGAACGTCCTCAATTTGGCGACCTTCGTCCTGTTTTGCATTTCGATCGTGACGGGGATCCATCTCGAAAAAAGCCTCTCCGGCCTGGGCAGCCACCTGGGCTGGGTCCTGGGGACGCTGCTCCTTTGGATGTTCACCCAGATCCTGGCGATGATGTACATGTACCGGATGGAAAAATTCTGCGTGGAGATTGTCGAAAAATTCGAGGGCAAGGGGCAGGGCGCCGTGCCGGCCGTGGCCCCGGAGGCGAAGTCCTGATTATGAGCGTCGAGTCCTATTTATTGATCCTCTCCCATCTAGTCATTTGGACCCTCGGCATGGGCGTCGCCTTCTACTTCGCCTTCGCGGCGGTGCCCATGATCAATAAGCACATGCAGGGGGAGGAGCGCCTGGTGGCCCTGCGGCGCCACGCCAAGTTCTACCACATCACCTTCCTGCTCACGATGTCGTTGATGGTGGTGTCGGGGGCGATCCGGCTGACGGATTACAAGATCGTCCTGGGCCTGCAGTATTTTTCCGACGTGTCGACGGTGTTGATCGTCAAGCTGCTGATATTCTTCGCCGTCTACATCCTCGCCGCCTACCAAAGCTTCGGCCTCGCCCTGCGCATCACCGGCACCGGGGAGAAGGCGATGGACGACAAGGTCCCCGCCGAGCTGGTCGACAAGGTGGTGGGGCGCATGCGCTCGATCGCGATTTTGAATCTCTTCTTGATGACGGCGACGGCCTACGTCGGCTTGATGCTCAGCCGGATTCCCTATTTCAAATAGCCTAGCTGGGCCCGGTTCCGGGGGCCTGCCGCTCGACCACGACCATGTCACGCCGAATCTCGAAGCGGACGATGCCGGGTAGGTGGACCCAGGACAGGTCTTTCAACTCCGCATCCTCGGGGGGCGGGAACCCGAAGCGCGAGAAGGCGCCGAGGATGTCCTCCTTGAAGTAGTCTCCCAGGTCGATGCCGGCCGCCTCGATCTTCTTGAGCGAACCCTCCGAGCGACCGTTCTTCTGCTCGAACTCCAGGATGGCCGAGAAGTCGACCCACATCAGTTTGGTCTGGTATTCGCCCTTGATCTTGAGGCGGTCGCCGTCGATCTCGACGCGGACATTGCGCACCTTGCTCTCGGCGGGCCCGTCCGCGATCGCCGAGGCGATGAGGTCGTTGAGGGCTTCCTGTTCGATGACGAATAGGCTCCCTTGCGAAAGCTCCTCGAGGCTGCTGGGGTTCCAGATCGCGCCTTCGATGGATTTTAGGAAGGCCGCGCGTCCTGCCTCGGCGCGGCGGTTGAATTCGCGCAACCCCGTGATGAAGGCCTCCGGCGAGAGGTCCAAGCCGAAAGGGCGGAGGGGAGTGATCTGCTTGGCCATCTCGCCGATGGGCAGGAGGAAGGGGCAGAAGGTTATCAGTCCCAATTGCAGCCCCTCGCGCAGGTCGTTCCAGCCGAAGGAAGGCTGAGACGGCTGGTTCCCATCGGGTTTGGCCTCGACTTCGGTTTTTTTCCGGTATTCCTCCAGCTGTTTCATCAAGCGGCGGTGATGCATTTTCACCAGCTCGATGGCGCGCGCCTTCTGGGCTTCTTCCTTGGCCTTTTCTGCCTTGTCCTTTTTGGAAGGCGGCTTGGCTTTCGGGACGGGCTCGAAGAGCAGCTCTTCGGCAATTTCCCGCGCGCGGATGGCGAGATCGGTCAAATCGACGTGGATTGGCGGAGTCATATCCCTACACCTCTTGTTGCTCGAACCCAATTTCCCCAAAAAAAAGGATAAGCAATCAAAGTGCCAAAGATTCTCCAGGATAAATGCCTGAATTTAATGATTTTTTCTAATGCGGCCCATTGGGCGGGCCGGGTGGCCCCCGGCGTCTAAATCACAAAATGTAAAGTAATGACGTGGCTCACGAGATTGTCGAGTGGTCAGGGGAGCGGGTTCCGGAAGTGGAGGCAAGGAATTAACAGCCCGGCATTCCGAGGCAGTCCGGGTCCTCGCAGTCCGTCATGCCGTCCCCGTCGTTGTCGAAAGTATCGCCGCAATCGAACTCTTGCAGCAGGCATTCGCAGGAAAATTCCTCGCAGAGGCCCCCTTGGGAAAAACATGCCTCCACGCCGGAGACGCCGGCGCTGATGTCGCAGCCCTCGCCGGGATCCAGAACGGTGTTTCCGCAGGTCGTGCACGCGCAGGCGATCTGTCGGAAGTCCGGAACGTCCTCGCCCGGCGGCGGTTCCGGAAATTCCTCCGGTCCGCACACGGTGCCCGGTTGGTCCAGGCAATCCGCGTTGCCGCGGCACTCGTCGGTCACCGGTTTTTCGATCCGGCAGATGCAATCGATGAAGCAGAAGGTCACCGTCTCGTCCGGGTCGTCCTCCCAGGGCTGGCAGAGGCGGTCCCCGCAGGTCCCGGGATAGCAGAAGAACTCATTCGGGCAATCTTTCAGGCAAGGACCGGAATTCGCGCATTCCCCCGCCAACGGTTGGCAGATGCCGTCGCCGCAGGTTTCCCCTTCGTCCAGACCGAAGCAGAGACTTTGACTGCAGTCGGCCGCGCAGTACTCGAAGACGTCGCATTCGCCGCCTTCGGGATTGCAGATGCCGTCGCCGCAAGGGACGGGCTCGCACACATCGCCCAGGCCGTCGTCGTCGGAATCGGTTTGGTTCGGATTGAAGGTCTCGGGGCAGTTGTCGTCCAATCGCAAGACGCCGTCGCAATCGAGATCCTCGACTGCGGCGCCCGCGGTGCAGGGCTCGGGGTTCGAGTTTCCGCAGCCCGGCGCGGCCGCCCATAGAATCAGGAGCCATATCGAGAATAAACGAGGTAACGCTTGCCCCATGGATATAATTCCCCGATCATAGTATTTTGACAGGGCACGGACCGATGCGTCGTCGGCCGGAAGCCTAATTATCTTCTAAGGCCCGTATGAAACGCTACCTCCGTTTGTTGCCTTGGCTTTTTCTGCTGAGTCTGGCGGTTTCCTTCTCCGGATGCCTTTCTTCGGGAGGACCGCCGGCTCCGGTGGGCGAGATCCCCGCGGTGGTGAGTTTTCCGGAAAGCGTCGGGATCGACGTTTCGCAAGCGATCGGCGGCGGCGCGGGGGCCGGCGCGGCGCTGAAGGGCCTATCGACGCCCAAGATCCAGACCCTCGACGATTTTTCGGACATCATTTCCTTGGGGCCCATCACCTTCAACGCCTTCAACTTCCTGCTGGACGGTTTCCTGGGGCCCTTGGCCGACCTGCAGGTGCCCGTCAGCCCCACGGTGAAGACTTTCGAGGGGCCCATGACCTTCGCGCCGGAAGTGGTGGTGACAGTGAAGATCGACTTTTCGGATTTTGATCTCGACGGGGACGGCGCGACGGAGGGCTGCACCGGCTGCACTTGCCCGCTCGGATGCGCGCCGCAGGCGGCGGAGTGCCCCTCGCAGGCCCCGGTCGGCGACCTGCGCCCCGTCTGCTACCGCATCTGGCTGCGCGACGTGGGCCGGACGGAATTCGTGCGCTTCTCGGCGGGCCGCATCGACCGCTATGCGACTCGGGACGACCCTGCCACGCCGGTTGACGAGAAGAACGCGGGCAACGGCAGCTTCCGCCTCGGCGTCACCACGGGCGAGGCGACGGCTCCGGAGAACCTCGCCTTCGGCGTTATCTACGAGCATCGCGACGACGCGGACCCTGCCTTCAAGAGCACGGAATTCTTCGTCCAGGACCAGGGCTTCCATCCGGAAACCGGCGAGCCGACGCAGGATCTCGTCCACGCCGACGTGCAACAGGAGAGCCCGCGGCCGGGTTTGGGCAAGGAGACCCTGAAGAAGTCGGTCAAATTGGATATGCGCAGCGAACCCGATCCCGAGGAGGGTCCGGGGATCGTCCAATACATCGGGGGTTTTTTGGACGACTTCGATTTTTGGAGCGGCACCTTTAACCTCCAAGAAACCGACGGCAGCCCGCGCCTCTCCGGGGAAAACGTCTGCGCCCGCATCTCGACCGGGCTGGAGGCACCCCGCCAGAACTGCCTGGACCTGGGCATCGACGTGGGGGGCGAGGAGTTTTTGCGTCCCGCCCAGCCCTCCGACGTCGCCTTTCCCGCGGATTTCCCGGCGACTCCGACCTTTTAGTCGCCCGATTTTTTCCCTTTTCAATCCCCCACGGCTTGGTAATTTAAGGACCGTGGAATTCCCTTCCCCCGAAATCGACGCCTATCTCCAGGAGCTCACGCCGGAGACCTCCGAGCTGATGAACGAGATCGAGGCCCTGGCCCTCGAGCAGGACTTCCCCATTATCGGCCCCTTGGTCGGGCGCATCCTCTACCAATGGACGAAGGTCTCGCGGGCCAGGACCGTCTTCGAGCTGGGCAGCGGCTTCGGCTACAGCGCGCTCTGGATCGCGATGGCCCTGCCGAAGGACGGACAGATCATTTGCACGGAATTCGACAAGAAGAAGGCCGAACGCGGGATGAACTTTCTCGAGCGCGCCAAGCTGCGGCACAAGGTGATCTACGAGGTGGGCAGCGCCCTGGAGAGTTTTCACCGCTACCAGGGGCCCTTCGACTTGATCTTCTGCGACATCGACAAGCACGACTACCCCAAGGCTCTCGAGATGGGCGTGCCCAGGCTGAGATCCGGCGGCCTGTTCCTCGCCGACAACGTTCTATGGTCGGGCCGCATTTTGAACCCAGACGATCGCTCGAAGCAGACCGAGGGGATCCGCAAGTTCAACGAAAAGATCTACGCGCACCCCGAGCTGTTTTCTACGATCCTGCCCGTCCGCGACGGGGTCAGCGTTAGCCTGAAGAGGTGAAGATGCGCATCCTCCACACCATGATTCGCGTCGGCGACCTGGAGCGTTCCCTGAAATTCTACACCGAGGTCCTCGGTATGCGCCTGCTGCGGCGTAAGGATTATCCCGAGGGGCGTTTCACCCTGGCCTTCGTCGGCTATGGCGACGAGGAGCATCACACGGTCCTCGAACTCACCCACAACTGGGACACCCCGCGCTACGAGCTGGGCGACGCCTTCGGCCACGTCGCCATCGAGGTCGAGGACGTCTATAAGGCCTGCGAGGCGATCCGCGCGCGCGGCGGCAAGGTCGTGCGCGAGCCGGGTCCCATGAGGCACAGCACCACCGTCTTGGCCTTCGTCGAGGACCCCGACGGTTACCGCATCGAGCTCTTGGGGCCGAAGGGCGAGCGGCGTGACTGAGGCGAGACTCACTCCTTTTTCCAACCTGCTTGTCGTCGAGGCGAGCCCCGGATTGGAAGCGGCCCTCGAGGAACTTGTGACCGCCTTCGCCTTGCACTGTCGAAGCCAAGAGGATTGCCTGCGCTTCGATTGTTTTCAATCCTGCGACGCCCCGGGACGCTTCCTGTTGCAGGCGGTTTGGCGGGACAGCGAGTCCTTGGCGCTGCATCTGGACTCGGAGCCGCTTCGGGAATTTTTTGTCAAGGGCGCTAAGTTGTGGCGTGGGTCCTCAGTCGAGGAGGACTATCGCGGCTTCACGCCGATGGAATGACAGCGTCCTCGTTCCAGGTATAAGTCCGCGCCCGCGCTGGGGGCCGATCCATATCCAAATAAAGACCAGTGATCGTGATGCTAAGAGGGCAAGACTCGCTGTCGGGCGATGTGCCTGGACGACTCAGAAGTACCGATACCGCCCCAAGACTTCGAAGGCGAACAAGACATCCTCGGCTTGGGTTCCGCGGCCGATGTTATGGATGATGAGTAAACGCCGTGGATCGGAGGAAGGCAGGTTGGAAACCAAGCCGATATGGTAAAGCCCGTTGGGCAGGCGCCAGGCGACCACGTCGCCGGGGAGGTAGTCCTCGGGCTTGTCGCTGACGGGGAGCGACTTTCCCTTCCGCTCGAAGAACTTCATGAGGTTGGGGACCCGGCGATGGTCGATATTGGCGTCCGTCCGCGCCAGACCCCACATCTTGGGATAGGCCGAGAAATTTTTTCTCATGTCGCGATTCACCTCCAACTGGAGATCGACCCCCGCCGCGCGGAAGGCGCGGACGATTACGTCGCTGCAGACGCCACGTTCGATCGGTACGTCGCCGCCGGGGAATGAAATGTCGACATAAGCGGGGTCGTAGTAGAGCGTTTGGCGCGTCTGCTGAAGGGCGTCGCCGAGTAGGGCGAGCCTGGGCTTGGGATCCGCGATGCCTGGGGGGATGCCTATCGTAAGCAAGACAAGGGTCAGAAGGACGCTTCGGACGAGAGACTTCATTTCGGCACCGCCAACACGGAACAATGCACCTTCCGCATCACCTGGGCGGCGACGCCTCCGGGCAGGATTTTTTTCGACTGATCCTCGCGCTCCGAGGACATGACGAGCAGGTGGATCCCTTCCGACTCGGCGAAGGCGGCGATGGATTCGGGGACGTCGCCACGAGGCGCTATCTCGCGGACCTCGGAGTGTCCTTCGGGCAGATCGGCGAACAGGCCTCCGGCTCTTTCCAGTCCGGCCGAGCCGGTTTCGGAGTCCTTTCGTACATGGATCAACCATAACTCCGCGCCGAAGCCGCGCCCCAGCTTGGCGGCGGGCCCCATCGCCGGCAGGACGCCCCGAAGGTCCTCGAAAGGAACCAGGATCTTGCCCAATTCCGTCCAACGGGTGCCGGAGCGATGAATGAGCACGGGGATATCGGCCTGCTTCAAGACCGCTTCGGCGACGCTTCCCATTAGGACGCGGTCTTTGCCCTTCCGCCCGTGGGTGGCGAGGATCAGGAGGGAGGCTTGCTGCAGGCGGGCCTCCCGCAGGAGCACCTCCGCGGGTGCGCCTGTGAAGGCATGATACTCGTGGGGGGCTTGAAACTCGCGCAAGCGACGCAAAATTTCTTTGTCCTCCGCTTCGGCATCTGTTCCGCCGAGGGCGTGGGTGAACAGGAGCTGGGCAGAGTATTTTTTCGCCAAGGCCTCGGCGGCGTCGAGGATGCCGCTTTCCAAGGCCCAAAGGTCAAGGCCCACCATGAACTTGGGGGCGCTTAGGACACGCAAAGCGTTATGAGAATCCCATTGCGTCGGGATGTGGAAGGGATGCGGGGCACGCTCTCCGGCCGCCGGCGAACCGGGCAGATAGACGTTGTCCGGGGCCTGAGCTCGGCCCGCCTGGTGGGCTTCCTCGGAAGATTCGGATCTTCCCTTTAGCGGGGTCGCGGCGGGAAAGGCCTGGAAGGCTTCCACGCCGTCCGCTCCTATCTCGGGCACCGACTTGGCTCGGTCAACGCCGGGGGTGCGATAGCGATCTTCGTTCCAGGAATATTTTATGGCGCGATAGTAATAGGGGTTCATCCGTTGCTTTTCTTATGAAAAAATTTTCGCCCTCGCAATTTTTCCGGCAGGCAGCCCATCTCCTGCGAGGCTTTGGGATCGTCGTGGGCGTAGCGGTATCCCTTTTGGTAGCCGAGCTCCTTCATCAACTTGGTTGGCGCGTTGCGCAGGTGCAGCGGGGTCGGCAAGGGGCCCGAGCTTTCGATCTCGGCCTTGGCGCCTTGGTAGGCCCGGTAGCTGGAGTTGTCCTTGGGAGCCAGGGCCAGGTAGACGGCGCAGTGGCTCAAGGGGATCCAGCCCTCCGGTCGGCCCACGAAATCATAGGCCTGCATTGCCGCAATCGCGACCTGGATCCCCTGCGGGTCGGCCAGCCCCACGTCCTCGCTGGCGAAGATCACCATGCGGCGCGCCAGGAAGAGCGGGTCCTCGCCGGCCTCGTACATCCGCGCCAGGTAGTAGACCGCCGCGTCCGGATCGGAGTTGCGCATGCTTTTTATGAAGGCGCTGATCAGGTTGTAGTGCTCCTCGCCGCTCTTGTCGTAGAGCAGGGTCTTTCGCTGGGCGGCCTGCTCGACCGTCTTCAAGTCCACCCGGCCGGATTTCCCCGCGAGGTTGGCGGCGATCTCGTAGGTGTTGAGCAGGCGCCGCGCGTCGCCCGCGGCGTACTCGACCAGCAGGGACTCGGCCTCGGCGTCGACGGGGACGCCCATCGCCTGGACGCCGCGCTGCAAGAGGCCCTTTAAGTCCGACTCGTCGAGGGGCTCGAGGACGAAGACGCGGGCGCGGGAGAGCAGGGGGCCGATCACCTCGAAGCTGGGGTTCTCGGTGGTGGCCCCGATCAAGGTGATGGTGCCGGCCTCGAGGTGGGGCAGGAGGGCGTCCTGCTGGGCCTTGTTGAAGCGGTGGATCTCGTCGATGAAGACGATTGTGCGCTTGCGGCCGAATTTGAAGTCCGCCTTGGCCCCCTCCACCGCCTCGCGCAGGTCCTTCACCCCGGAGAGCACCGCGGAGAGGGCCTGGAATTTCGATTGGGTGCGATGGGCGATGACGCGGGCCAGGGTGGTCTTGCCGCTGCCGGGAGGTCCCCAGAAGATGAGGGAGGGGAGCTGGTCTTTCTCGATCAAGACCCGCAAGGGCCCCTCGGGACCGAGGAGCTTGCGCTGGCCGACCACCTCGTCGAGGTCCCGCGGCCTGAGCCGCTCGGCCAAGGGGGCCTGCCCCTGGCGCTCCTGCTCGGCGGCGTGTTCGAAGAGATCGGCCATACCCTCGATTTAGTACAGGGGGAGGCGCCAGGCAATGGCCTTTTCGGCCATAAATCCATCGACATTTCGTGCGGCCTCGGCTATCCCAGGCCCATCGAGGGTCGCGCCATGCTCGCCGAGATCCACATCAAAAACTTCAACATCGTCGAGTCGGTCAAGGTCGAGTTCGACCGCGGCTTCCACGTCATCTCCGGCGAGACGGGGGCGGGCAAGTCCATCCTCCTGCAGGCCCTGGCCTTCGCCCTGGGCGAGCGCGCCGACGCCGAGACCGTCCGCGCCGGGGCCGACGAGGCCGTGGTGACCGCGGTCTTCGAGTTGGGCAAGAACGCGGCCCTGAAATCCTTCCTCTCCGAGGCCGGCCTGGAGGTGCCCGAAGACGGCGCGCTGATGCTCAAGCGCAGCCTCAACGCCTCGGGCCGTTCGCGGGCCCTGATCAACGACGAGCCGGTGACGCTCAAGACCCTCCAGGCCTTGGG
>JADYZQ010000164.1 GCA_020853015.1 Deltaproteobacteria bacterium | reverse complement strand
GGCTCGGCGAGATCGCCCGGCACCCGGCCTACGAGCCCTTGCGGGCCCTGGCGGAGGCTCCACTTTTGGAAGCGGACTTCTCCCGCGTGCCCCGCTACGAGACCCTGCCAGGGGAGCTGCGCGAGGCCATCGATTCGGCCGCGGAGCTGATGCAGATCACGCAGTACGCCCTGCGCTCGAACCAATTGGAAATGTTGGACGCCGCGCGGGAACAACTTCGCCCGGAAGGCCAATCGGTCTACCAGGAGTTGCTGAGCGTGATTCGCCTGCTGAAAGGCCCGCGTCTCGCGATGCCGGCGGGCGAGGTCGCCCGCGGCGACGAGGTGATCGGACCCGAGTCCGCGGTCCTCTCCCACGGCGCCGGCGCCATGTCCTCCTGGCTGCGGGTGATCAGTCGGCGCGTGGTGCCGGGAGGGCTGCCTTGGTACGCGCGGCTCTTCGCCACCGAGGCCAACTACAACGCCGTGAAGGGCCTGAGAACCACGGGCAAGAATCCTTTCATGTCGCCGGCCATGAGCCATAACTTCGAGGGCGACGTCCCCATCGAGCCGGTCTACTTCAACGGCCAGGACTTGGCCAACAGCGAGGCGGTCGCGCGGGCCCTGTACCGCACGGTGCGGGTGCAGATGCTCAACGTGCCCGCCATGGCCCTCCCCGAGATCCTCACGGAATCCTTCGTCAGGCACTTGCCGGAGCGCGCGATACTGATCTCCGCGATAGGCGGGGTGGTCGAGCCCAAGGACGAGGCCCCGCAGTTTCCCAGCGACTTCGTCCGCGAGCGCCTGGATCGTTTCGGACGGGGCGACGTCGAGATCGTGAGCCTCTCGGGCTATGTTCCCGCCGACAAGCTTTGGTCCGGCGAGCGGGTCTCGATCAGCCTTTCGGCGAGGGAAGACGAGGCCAATCCCGGCGCGCCGCGCGAGGCGGCCCGCCTGGTCGCAAGGCTGCTGGCCGGAGACACCCTCAGCAACGATTACGTCACCGCCACGCTTTCGCACTGGGAGCGCTCGTCCAACGTCGGCAAGGTCCTGAAGAACGTCTTCACCCTCGAGGCGGGATGGCGGGCGGGTAGGATCGCCCGCGAAGTCGTCGAGGCCCAGCAGGACCTGGCGCCCGACAATCCCCGCTACCGCGAGCTGCTGGACCTGGGCCGGGGCCGCTACGCGGAGGCGCGCGAACAGATTAAGGACATGATGCGATCGGTGCTGCTGCAAAACGAGGGCATGAAGCCCCGCGTGGCCGACTACAAGCCAGAGGTCTGGATGGATTTCGACGAATGTGCGACGATCTACTTCGACAACTTGGTCGAGCTGTTTCGCCGCGCCCGCCGCATGAATATCCGCGAGGCGAGCGCCGACGACATCCACAACTTGCTAAAGACCGAGGTCTTCGAGGCGCCCCGCGACCGGCGGGTCGCGACGACGCGCAATCCGCGCTACGGCATTGCGCGAGCTTTGCATGAGATGCTGGTCGAGCACGGCCTGCCCTTCCGGGACTACGGCGAGGTCGGCCCCAATGTCACCGTCGAGGGGCGCAATAGCCTCGACCCGATCCTTCGACTCTACCACAATCCGCGGCGCGACATCGAGCAGCGGCGCCTCCCCGACGCCGTCTACGAGCTGCACGAGCGGGTCTTCGGCAAGCGGCTGGAGCGTCCGCCGGAGATCCGGGAATACCTGCGCTGGGCGATCGACCGGCAACCGCGGACGGCCGAGGCCCGGGCCATGCAGGCCGTGCTCCGCGACACCGGCATCAACGCCGGGCGGCTCCGGCACGCCCTCGAGGGGAGCGACGAGCGCACCCTGGCTTTCCTGGGGCGCGAGTTGCGCCGCTTGAGCGTCTACCATGCCCGCGTCCAACATGCCCGCCGGGCGATTCGCACCGGCGCGACGGAAAACACGGTTGAAATGTCGGGGGAAATGCGCGAGCGCGAGGCCCTGCTGCAGCGCCAAGTCGAGTTCGTCCGCCAGCTGAAGGAGGCGGCGATCCGCGGCCAATTCGTCTCCGCCCTGCGCATCCCGCGCCCGATCGGGCCTTACGAGAATGCCTTCGTCATCGTGCGCCGGGACGCCGAGGGGGAACGCCCCACCCATCAGGTCTTCGTCCGTCTCAACCTGGACGAGGCCGTAAAACGCCTGACGCAGCTGGGGATGCTGCTGCGCCGTTTCCCGCCCGAGGATCCCGTCGAGATCGACATCCGCATTCCCGAGGACTCCCGAACCCCGCAAAACTTCCAAAAGCTCTTCGAGCTCGAGCTGACCGGGCGCGAGATCGTCCGCGCCTTCCAGTCGCAGCGGCCGGGCGGCATCCGCCTGAGCATCGACCGCCGCAGCACCGAGAGCGAGGCCTCGCTGCGCCGCGAGCCCCCCTCGGACGCCTTCTATCAATCCCTGGAGCCCCTCGCCCGGTGGGTCTTGAAACGCGCCCCGGACGAAGCGGTCGGCCGGGAAGAGGTCCGCGCCTTGCTGCGCAGCCCCCGCCACGAGACCAACGGCGTGACCGACCGCCTCCTGACCGAGGGCAACGGTTGGGTGATGCTGTTGACTCCCTCGGAGGGCCCGATCCAATCGGGGATTCGCGCCATGCTGACGCGTCCGGAAAAATCCACGCTGATGGGGATTTACTCGGGAGACCGGCTGGTCGACACCTTCGCGGTCTACCGTTACGACGCGGGGGAGGCGCGGGTGCTTTCCCACCACCTGCTGACCGATTTCCGCCGCGTCCTCCCGGACGGCCGGGGCTACCAAAACCTGAGCTCGGTGGATTTCTTTCAAGGCATGCCCGTGGAGGCCTTCATC
>JADYZQ010000163.1 GCA_020853015.1 Deltaproteobacteria bacterium | reverse complement strand
CTCGGCTGGGCGGAAGTCCACGGCATGGTCCTCGACCTGGGCGTCAGCAGCCTGCAGCTGGACGATCCGGAGCGAGGCTTCGGTTTTTTGCAAGATTCCGCACTGGATATGCGGATGGACCTGGAAGAAGAGGTGACGGCGCGGGAGCTTTTAGACGACCTCCCCGAAAAAGAGTTGGAGGCGGTCTTTCGCGAATACGGGGAAGAACGTTTCGCGAGGCGGATCGCCCGACTTATCGTCCGCAGCCGCGAGGAAAATCCGATTCGGACGACCCGCGAGCTGTGCCAAATAGTTTCCCGCGCCGTACCTTTTTCCAAGGCTCAAAAAATCCATCCCGCGACCCGCGTTTTCCAGGCGCTGCGCATCGCCGTCAACCGCGAACTCGACCTGCTCCGCAAGTTTTTGAGCAGGCCCCCCGATTTCCTCAAGGTCGGAGGGGTCTTGGCGGTGATCTCCTTCCACTCGTTGGAGGACCGCATCGTCAAATGGGCCTTCCGCTCCTTTGAAAACTTTCAGATCCTGACCAAGAAGCCTCTCCGGCCGGGCGCCGAAGAAGTTTCGATCAACCCCCGCGCTCGCAGCGCCAAGCTACGCGCGGTGCGGAGGCTGGAGTAGCGACAGCCATGGCCCGTGGTGCAACTTCCATTCTTCATCATGCCAAGAGCGTGCGCCGGCAGCCGACCTTCTCGCCGCTCGACAAGTCCCGGCGCGTCTTTCTGTTCGCCTTCGTCTCCCTCGTCGTCCTGGCCAGCGCCTGCGCCATCTTCTACATCGGCACCCACATCCAGGCCGTCAACCTGGGCTACAAGATCGGCCAGGAGTTGCAGCGCAAGGAACAACTGATCGAGGAAAACAAGCGCCTCAGCCTCGAAATCGCGCGCCTCAAGTCGCCGACCCGCATCGAGGCCGAGGCGAAGGAGGCCTTGGGTCTGGAGCTTCCGAAGACGCAGCAGGTCTTCTACCTCTCCCGATGGGAGCCGAATACCCTGACGCAGGTCGCGGGCGCCGCGCCCGATTTTAAAAACCCGGAAGCGAAGGAACCAGCCAAAAAGCCCGCGCCGGCCAAGGCCCTCGCCGCCGCGGCTCCCCAGGCGAAACCCAAATCCGCGACGAAGACCGCAGCGCTCGCCCCCGCCTCGACCGAGAAAAAGTCTCCGGCGGCCGAAAAGAAGCCCGCCGAGCCGAAGGCGAAGGCTCCGGAAGGGACGAAGGTGGCCGCCAAGACGGACAAGGCCGCGCCGAAGCCCGCCGCCGCGAAAAAACCCGCGACCTTGGCCAAGAAATCCGAGCCGGCGCGGCCCGAGGGCGCCAAGCCCGAGACCAAGGCTTCCGCCGCAAAAAGCTCGGCGAAGCCGGCCCCGCAGGACACCCGCGTCGCGAGGCGGGAAGGCTCCGAGGTCTTGGTCGCGAAGATCGTATCCAAAGAATCGACCCGCGAGAAAAGCGCCGTCAAGCCGAGGGGCGCCGCGGCCTCCACCTATCAAAGCAAGGATAAGGTTCCCGCGGTGATGCTCGACCCGATGCCTTAAGCCGTCATGATCCAAAGCCCGCTCAAGCAAAGTTTCTCGCATAAGAAAATCAGGATCAGGATCGCGGCGGTCAGCCTCTTTTTCTTCCTTGCCTTCGCCCTGATCGCCGCCCGCGCCTTCGAGCTGCACCTGACCGACAACAAGAAGCTCACCAGCCTGGTCAAAAATCAATACAGCCGCAAAGTGGTGGTGGCGCCGAAACGCGGCACCATCATGGACCAAAACGGCGACACCCTCGCCATCGACCTGCAGGTGGACAGCGTCTACGCCTCGCCCCACATGATCGAGGACCCCAAGGCCTTCGCGAAGGCCCTGGCGCCCGTCGTTGGCATGGACGAGTCGAAGCTCCTCGAAAAAATCGACGACAAGAAAAAGAAATTCGTCTGGATCAAGCGTCGGCTCGGCGAGGAGGAGAGCGCGAAGCTCAAGGGACTCAAGCTGGGGGGACTGGGCACGCTGCCGGAATACAAGCGCTTCTATCCCAACGGCTCCCTCGCCGCCAACGTCTTGGGCGCGGTCGGTTACGACGCGCAGGCCCTCTCGGGCCTCGAGATGGCCCAGGACGAGGTGCTCAAAAGTCAGGACCCGCCCAAGCTGATCGAGCAGGACGCCAAGGGACGATCCTATTCGCCCTTCGCCCTGATGGGCCTGGAGCATCCCAACGGCATCGTCCTCACCCTCGACAAGACCATCCAATACCTTGCGGAGCGCGAACTGAAGACCGCCGTCGAGAAGGCCAAGGCCGTGGGCGGCGTCGCCGTCGTGATGGACGTCGAGAGCGGCGCGGTATTGGGGATGGCCGTGCAGCCCAGCTTCGACCCCAACGAGTACTACAAGTACGAGCCCTCGCATTGGCGCAACCGCGCCGTCACCGACACCTACGAGCCCGGCTCCACCTTCAAGGCCGTCACCGCGGCCATCGCGCTGGAGACCGGCGCCTTCGACCTGAACAAGACCCTGCACTGCGAGAACGGCGCGATGCAGGTCGGCAAGTTCACCATCAACGACACCCACGGCCACGGCCCGCTCAACTTGAACGACATCATCAAATTCTCCAGCAACATCTGCAGCTACAAGCTGGCGCAGCTGGTCGGCAAAAAGCGCTTCTACGAGATGGTCCGCGACTTCGGCTTCGGCCAGAGGACCGGCATCGAGATCCCCGGCGAGGTCGGCGGCATCATGGCCTCGCTGAACAATTTGGGCACCCTGCAACTGGGCACCATGGCCTTCGGCCAGGGCATCTCCACGACGCCGCTGCAGATCGCCGCCGCCTATGCGGCGATCGCGAACGGCGGCTTCCTGATGAAGCCCTACCTCATCAAGGAGATCCGCGACTCCAAGAACAACGTCGTCCAGAGCTTCGGCCCTCAAATCCTGCGCCGGGTGATCCGCGAGGACACCGCCAAGCACATCGCCCGGATGCTGGAGACCGTCGTGCAAAAAGGCGGCACCGGCACCGCCGCCCGGCTCGAGGAATACCAGGTCGCCGGCAAGACCGGCACGGCGCAGAAGGTCGCGCCCGGGGGCAAGGGCTATGCCAAGAACAAATACCTGGCCTCCTTCGTGGGATTCGCCCCCGCCCGCGACCCGAAATTGGTCGTCCTGGTGTCTATTGACGAACCCAAGGGAGACTACTATGGGGGTCTGGTCAGCGCCCCGCCCTTCCGCGAGATCATGGGACAGAGCCTGGCGTACCTGAAGACCCCCCCGGACGGCGTCGCGCGGGAGGCGGTGGCCCAGGGGAAGGTCGAGAAGCCCAAGGGGGCGAAGGCCCCCGGCAAGGTCCCCAAGGAAGAGCGCGAGGAACGGGTCGCGGCGGCGATGGAGAAGCCGCCGGTCGAGGCGCTCTCCGGAGACGCGACGGCGGCCGAGGCCGACCAGGCCGTGCCCGACTTGACCGGGCTGTCGGTGCGCGAGGCCCTGCGCAAGGCCCAGTCGAAGAATTTCAAGGTGAAGGTCCGGGGCAGCGGCATTTGCAACCGCCAAGAGCCCGAGGCCGGGGGCGCGGCGGAGGCGGGGGCGGAAATCGTCCTGGACTGCGAGCCGCCGATTTGAACATGAAACTTTCGCAACTCATCCAAGATCTCCCCTTCCTCGAGAAGCGGCATTTCGCCGACGTCGAAATCGCGGGCTTGAGCAGCCATTCGGGCGAGGTGAAGCCGGGCTTCCTCTTCGTCGCCATCCACGGCACCAAGATCGACGGCCACCATTTCATCGACAACGCGCTCGAGCGCGGCGCCGCGGCCTTGGTCGTCGAGCGCGAGGTGCCCGTCGCCAAGAAGGTCCCGGTCTTCAAGGTGCAGAACAGCCGCGCCAGCTTGAGCCGCCTGGCGGCGCGCTGGCACGGCGACCCCACGAAGGAGATCCCGGTGGTCGGCGTGACCGGCACCAACGGCAAGACCACCATCACCTACCTACTGGGCGCGATCTTCCAGGCAGCGGGCAAGACCCCAGGCATCCTCGGCACTATCGGCTGCCGTTATAACGGGATCAACCTGCCCAACGCCCATACCACGCCCGAATCCATCGAGATCCAGCGCCTGTTCCGCGAGATGAAGACGGCCGGCGTGGACGCCGTCGCGATGGAGGTCAGCTCGCACGCGGTCGACATGCGCCGCGTCGAGGACGTCTTCTTCGACGTCGGAGTCTTCACCAACCTGACGCCCGAGCACCTCGATTACCACAAGAGCATGGAGCTTTATTTCGAGTCGAAGAAGCGGCTTTTCCTGCAGCTGCTGCCGCGCGGCAAGGGGCCGAAGCGCGCCGTGCTCAACGCGGACGACCGCTACGGCATGAAATTGATCGACGCGGTCAAGGAAGTCCCCGTCTGGACCTATTCGACCATGGCGCAGAGCAAGTGGGATTTCTACGCCCGCGAGTGGCGCTCCGACTTGAGCGGCACGCAGGCCGTGATCGCGACCCCGCAGGGGGTGGCCGAATTCCGCTCCCCGCTGATCGGCGCCTTCAACCTCTCCAACATTCTCGCTGCCGCCGCGGCCGCGGCCGCGCTGGAGATCCCCCTGGAAACGATCGCCCGCGCCGTCGCCGCCTTCGACGGCGTCCCGGGCCGCCTCGAGCGCATCGAGAACGACAAGGGCATTCACGTCTTCGTCGACTACGCCCACACGCCGGACGCGCTCAAGAACGTCCTCGGCGCCCTGCAAAACCTCAATCCGCCCAAGATCCTCACGGTCTTCGGCTGCGGCGGCGACCGCGACCGCGCCAAGCGTCCGATCATGGGACGCGAGGTCGCGCGGCTCTCCAACGTCGCGGTCGTGACCAGCGACAACCCGCGCACCGAGGACCCGCAAAAGATCATCGGCGAGATCCTGCCCGGCGTCGAGGAAGGCGGGATGACGCCGGGGCGCGACGCCTTCGTCGAGCCCGACCGCAAGGCGGCCATCGAAAAGGCGATCGCGATGGCCAAGCCGGGCGAGGTCGTCCTGATCGCGGGCAAGGGCCACGAGGACTACCAGATCCTGGGCACCGAGAAGGTGCATTTCGACGACCGCGAGACCGCGAGAGAGGCGTTGAAAAAAATTACTCCGTGATTCAAGAAACCCTCCAATGGGCCGCCGAGGCGATGGGCGGTTCCTTCCACGGCAGCCATCCCGAGGCCGAATTTCGCGGCGTCTGCACCGACACGCGCGCGCTTAAATCCGGCGAGATCTTCTTCTGCCTGGTGGGCGAGCGCGACGGGCACGACTTCGCGGCGCAGGCCATCGACGCCGGGGCCGCCTGCGTGGTCGCCGACCAGTTCCACCGCGCCGGCCTCGAGAGCCTCCCCTCCCGCGCCCAGGCCATCCTGGTGAAGGACACGCTGCGGGCCCTGGGCGACCTGGCCCGGGCGTGGCGGCGGCGCTTTTTCATTCCCGTCGTCGCCGTCGCCGGCAGCAACGGCAAGACCACCACCAAAGAATTGACGAAGGCCGTGCTCGAAAACCGCCTCCGGGTCCTGGCCACCGAGGGCAATTTCAACAACCTGATCGGCGTGCCCAAGACCCTGTTCCGGCTCGACGCCGGCCACCGGGCCGCCGTCGTCGAGGCCGGGATGAACGACTTCGGCGAGCTGGCCCGTTTGACCGAGATCATCGAGCCCACCGCGGGGCTCGTGACCAACATCGGACTCGAACACCTGGAAAAGCTCGGCGACATCGACGGCGTGCAGCGCGCCGAGGGCGAGCTGTTCGCCGGCCTGGCACCGGAAGCGACGGCGCTGGTCAACCGCCTCGACGAGCGCGTCGCGGCCCTGCCCACCAGGGCGAAGAAGACCTTTTACGGCAAGCCGGGCGACCCCGTTTGGGGCGAGGTGCTGGAGGGCGCGGCCGACGCGGAGCGCCCGCTCCGCCTGACGGTGACCGTCGACGACGAGACCGCCGAGCTCGCGTTGCGCATCCCAGGGCCGCACCACCTGTCCAACGTCCTCGCCGCCCTCGCGGTCGGGCGCCTGCTGGAAATCCCGCTCACCGAGGCGAAGCGCGGCCTGGAGGCCCTGGCCCCCGCGCCCTCGCGCGGCCAAGTCCTCGAGCTGAAATCCGGACGCCGCGTGATCGACGATTGCTACAACGCCAATCCCAGCTCCACGGTCGCGGCGTTGCATGCGCTGGCGCGTCTGAAAGGCGGGGCGCAGAGCCTGGCCATCCTCGGCGACATGCTCGAGCTGGGCGAGGCGACCCGCGCCGGGCACCGCATGGTCGGCGAGAGCGCCGCTCGCGAGAAGACGGATTGGCTGGTCGCGGTCGGGCCGCACGCCGAGGAGATCCTCAAGGGCGCCCGGGCCCAGGGCATGCCGGCCCAGCGGCTGCGCTCCTTCCCCGACACCCAGGGCGCCATCGCGGCCCTCTCCGACGTGGCCCCTGAGGTTCGCTGGATCCTGGTCAAGGGCTCGCGGGGGATGCACCTCGAAAAAATCGTCTCGTACCTGAAGGAGCGTTACTAAGCATGCTCTATTACCTGCTCTATCCCCTGCGGACGGAATTCATCGCCTTCAACCTCTTCAAGTACATCACCTTCCGCACCTTCGGGGCGCTGATGACCGCGCTGATCCTCTACCTGCTGCTCGGCAAGCGCTTTATCGCCTACCTGCGCCGCAACCAAGTCGGACAGTTCATCCGCGACGAGGGGCCCAAGACGCACTTCAACAAAAAGGGCACGCCGACGATGGGCGGGCTCTTGATCCTGTTCTGCACGACGGTCTCCGTCTTCCTGTGGGGCAACCTGGGGAACGCCTACCTGTGGCTGACGATGTTCGTGCTGCTCTCCTACGGCGCGATCGGCTTCTACGACGACTACAAGAAGCAGATCCAAAAGGTGAACCTGGGACTGAAAGCCCGGCTCAAGTTCCCCCTGCAGGTCTTGATCGCCGCGGTCGCCGGCGTGACGCTGCTCTCCTACCTGGATTTCTCCACCAAGCTCGTCCTCCCCTTCTTCAAGGACGTCCAGCCGGACCTGGGATGGTTCTACGTCGCCCTGATCTGCCTGGTCGTCACGGGCGCCTCCAACGCCGTCAACCTGACCGACGGACTCGACGGCCTGGTCGCGGTGCCCAACGTGATGGCCTTCTCGACCTACGCCGTCCTGGTCTACGTCGCGGGCAACAAGACCCTGGCCGACTACCTGCAGGTCCTCAGCGTGCCCGGCGCGGGCGAGCTGGCGATCTTCTGCGGGGCGCTGGTGGGAGGGCTGATCGGATTTCTGTGGTTCAATTCTTACCCGGCGGAAATCTTTATGGGCGATACGGGCTCGCTGAGCATCGGCGCGGCCTTAGGAATGGTCGCGATCCTCGCCAAGGCCGAGATTTTGTTGATCCTGGTGGGCGGCATCTTCGTCCTGGAGACCGTCTCGGTCATGACGCAGGTGATCTCGTTTAAGCTGACCGGGAAAAGGGTCTTCAAGATGGCGCCGATCCACCACCACTTCGAGCTGAAGGGCTGGCCGGAGCCGAAGGTCATCGTGAGATTTTGGATCATCAGCTTTATTTTGTCGCTGCTGTCGCTGGCGACGCTGAAGATACGTTGATCGTAGGGGGAGGGCGAACCTCGGGTTCGCCCCTACAAATTATGCCTATCGCCGTTCTGGGACTTGGAAAAACCGGCCTTTCCGTCGCCCGCCACTTCTCCGCGCTGGGGGAAACCGCGTGGGGCGTCGACGACAACGCCGCGCTCGACCGCGAGAAGACCGGCGGCGCCTGCGCCGAGCTGTTCCTCGGCGGCAAGCTGCCGGATTTCGCGCGCGTGACCCGCTGCTTCATCAGCCCCGGCGTCGACCCCCGGCACCCAGCCGCCCAGGCCGCATTGGCCCGCGGACTGAAGCTCGAGGGCGAGCTGGAACTCGCCTTCGCCCTGGCCAAGGGCCGCGTGATCGCGGTGACCGGGACCAACGGCAAGTCGACCACCGTCTCCCTGCTCGGCGCCGTCTACCGTGCGGCCGGCGAAAACGTCGGGGTCGGCGGCAATCTCGGCACACCCTTCCTCGACCTGGTGCGCGACCCGAAAAATTTTTCCTGCTACGTCGTCGAGGTCTCCAGCTACCAACTCGAAACGATCGAGACCTTCCGGCCCAAGGTCGCCGCCCTGCTCAACGTCACCGACGACCACCTGGACCGCTACCCGAATTTCCAGGCCTACCTGGCGGCCAAGGCGCGGATCTTCGCCTTCCAGACGGAAGAGGACTTCGCGGTCTACGACGACGACGATCTCTACTGCCTCGAGGCGATCGAGGGCGCCAAGGCGCGCCGCGCCCCCTTCAGCACGGCCAAGAAGGTCCGCGGCGCCTACCTGCACGAGGGCAAGATCCTCTGGGCCCCGGGCGGCCGGGTCGAGTCCGAGTTCAGCCTCGAGCGCTGCAAACTCGTCGGCCTCCACAACCTCGAGAACGTCGCCTGCGCCGTCGCCTGCGCCAAGGCCGACGGCGTCGCGGACGCGCCGATCCAGGGCACACTCGACACCTTTCAGGGGCTCCCCCACCGCATCGAGTGGGTGGCCGAGATCGACGGCGCGAACTACTACGACGACTCCAAGGGCACCAACGTCGGCGCGGTGGTGATGTCGCTGGCGAGCTTCGACCAAGACGTGGTCTTGATCCTCGGAGGCAAGGACAAGGGCGGCGACTACGCGCCGCTCAAGCCCTTGGTCAGGCACAAGACCCGCGCCGTGATCCTGCTGGGCGAGGCCGCCGACAAGATCGCCGCGGCCCTGCAAGGCTCCGCCGAGCTGGTGCGGGTCGGGTCGATGCGCGAGGCGGTGCGTAAGGCCCGCGAGCTCTCCGTCCCCAGAGGCGTCGTCCTGCTGAGCCCCGCATGCTCCAGTTTCGACATGTTCAAGGATTACCACGACCGCGGCGAGCAGTTTAAAAAGTGCGTCCGCGAGCTTCAGGGGGAAGGAAAATGAGCGCCGAGCGCCGCCCCATCGACTATCCGCTATTGGTCGTCGCCCTGCTTCTGATGGCGATCGGGATGCTAATGGTCTACTCCGCCTCCGCCATCTACGCCCAGGACCTCTACAAGGACTCCTACTACTTCCTGAAAAAGGAGATCGTTTTCATGGCCGCGGGCCTGGTGCTGATGTTCTCGGTGAAGAGCGTCAACTATCACGTCTACTACAAGATGGCCTATCCCATGCTGGGCGCCACCGTCCTGCTGCTGCTCATCACCTTCATCCCCGGCGTCGGCCACCGCGCCGGCGGGGCGCAGCGCTGGATCGGCATCGGCGGCCTCACGCTCCAGCCCTCCGAGCTCGCCAAATTGGCGGTCATCGTCTTCATGGCCTACACCATGGCCAAGAAGAAGGAGAAGATGAAGAACTTCAAGATCGGCTTCCTGCCGGCCGTGGGAATCGTGGGCTTCATCTCGCTTTTGGTCCTCGCGCAGAAGGACCTGGGGACCACCTTCGTCATCTGCATGGTTTCCTTCATCATGTTTTTCATCGGCGGCACCCGTTTCTCCTATCTCGCGGCGGGGATCGTCGCCGCCATCCCGGCCCTCTACTTCCTGATCTTCTCGGTCGACTACCGGCGCAAGCGCATCCTGGCCTTCCTCGACCCCTGGGAGCACAAGATGGACGAGGGCTTTCAGATCATCCAATCCTATGTGGCCTTCAACTCGGGCGGCCTCACCGGGGCGGGGCTGGGCCAGGGCAAGCAGAAGCTCTTCTACCTGCCGGCGGCGCACACCGACTTCATCTTCTCGGTGTTGGGCGAGGAATTGGGGCTGATCGGCGTCTTCTTCGTGCTGGGGCTATTCGTGTTTCTGCTGGTCCGCGGTGTCAAGATCGCGATGCGGGCGCCCGACATCTTCGGCTGCTACCTCGCGGTGGGCATCACCTCGATGATCACCTCCCAGGCCCTGATCAACTTCGCGGTCGTGATGGGTCTGCTGCCGACCAAGGGGCTGCCGCTGCCCTTCATCAGCCACGGCGGCACCTCGCTTTTGGTGGTATGCATATTGGTGGGAATCCTGCTCAACATCTCCTCGCAGACGCAAAAAGACTACTCCAATGACTGAGCGACCGATCAAAATCCTCTTCGCGGGAGGCGGCACCGGCGGGCACCTCTTCTCCGGCATCGCCGTGGCGGAGCGCCTGCGGGAAAACCGGCCTCAGGCGGAGATCCTTTTCGTCGGCACCCCCTTCGGCCTGGAGAAGGACATCGTCCCCGGCGCCGGATTTCCCCTGCGCACCATCGAGGCCACGCCCTTGAAGGGATCGGGGCCGGCCGCGCGCCTGCGCAGCCTCGTGCGGCTGCCGAAGGCCTACCGCCAGTCGAAACAGATCCTGCGCGAGTTCCGGCCCGACGTCGTGGTCGGGATCGGCGGCTACGCCAGCGGGCCCATGACCTTGGCCGCGCATTTTTCCAAGATCCCCACCGCGATCATCGAGCAGAATTCCATCCCCGGCTTCACCAACCGCAAGCTCGCCCGCTTCGCCGACCGCATCTTCATCGCCTTCGCGAAGGCCCGGGAGTTCTTCGACCCGGCCAAGACCCGGCTTACCGGCAACCCCACGCGCCGCTTCCCCGCGCCGGAGGAGCGCGGCCCCGGCGAACGCTTCTGCCTCTTCGTCCTGGGCGGCTCGCAGGGCGCCCACGCCTTGAACGAGGCGATGATCCAGGCCGCGCCCACGCTGGCCGAGCGGGCGAAGCGTCTGCATATCGTCCACCAAACCGGCTCCCAGGACGAGACCGCTGTCGCCGCGGCCTACCGCGCGGCGGGACTTTCCGCGGAGGTCTTTTCCTTCTCCCAACAGCTCGGGCCCTATTACGCCAAGGCCGACCTGATGCTGTGCCGGGCGGGCGCGGGTACCATCACCGAGCTGCAGAATCTCGGCCTGCCCGCCATTCTGGTGCCTTATCCCTTCGCCGCCGACGACCACCAGCGCTACAACGCCGAGGAAATGGTGGCCGCGGGCGCGGCCGAGATGATCCTCAATCGCGAGCTTCAAGGGGCGCGGGTCGCCGAGCGCCTGGCCTTCTATCTGGACCACCCCGAGGCGCTGGAAAAGATGCGCCGGGCGGCGCGGGGCCTGGCCAAGCCCGAGGCCGCCCAAGAGGTCTTGGCGGAGTGTCTGGAACTCGCAGCCCGGCCCGCGACGGTCCGGTAATAAATCACTATAAGTGATTGAAAATATTTAGAAAATATTACTCTGTCCAGATCCAAAATCTTGTAGTAGCATTTTGTTACCATGCCCTCCCTCCCGTCGCCATGGACCGAGACCCGACTCCTGCAAGAGCGCCGCGGGGTCGAAACCTGGGAGGCCCGGCGCGAAAACCGTCTCTGCCTGCTCAAGGCCAGCCGAAATCCCGAGGCCGTCTTTCAACGCGAATTCGAATTTCTCTCCGGCATCGGGCACCCGGGCCTGCCTCGCCCCCTGCACTACGAGCGCGCGGCGGGCCTGGAGCTCTACGCGCGGGAATTTCTGGAGGCCGAACCGCTGGAAAGTTTTTTCGGCAAGCTCCCGGCCTCGCGCATCGCCCAAGTCCTCGCCCAGTCGCTTCGCGCCCTCGCCGCGCTGCACTTCCGCGGCTTCGCCCACGGCGACCTGAGCGGAAGCAACATCCTGCTGCACCCGCAGCGCGGCGCCGTGCTGATCGACTTCGAATTCCTCGCGCCGCGCCACCAATCCGGATCCGGCATCCGCGGCACGCCGCGCTGCATGGCCCCCGAGCTGTTTTGGGGCAAGGCCCCGACCATTCAAACGGATCT
>JADYZQ010000162.1 GCA_020853015.1 Deltaproteobacteria bacterium | reverse complement strand
GAAGCGGCGGGTTTGGCTGGTGGCGTCATACCAAATCTCCTCTTTCAGGGGGAAATTAGACAAATTTTAAAAATGCTGCTGTGACTTACGTCGAACGGTTTATCGCGGGGGTTTTTTTAAAGTTGCGGAAAAAAATGAAAAAAGGATCCCGGGCCTTTTGTGGGGATCCAAAAAGACGAGGAGGGATTCGGTTTTGCGTTGTGCCCCATCGTCCGCGGATGTGGTCCGGGAGCGCCTTCGGAGGAGGGCGGCTTTCCGGCCAAAATTCTGTATCAAATATAAGGTTAGGGACCGGAGCCGGTCCGGAAGCGCCACACCTCCTTTCCAACCCCGGTCCTAACCCGTGGAATTGCTAAGCTATTCGTCGCTGCGCGCCGGAGGTCCTCCGGCATCGCCTCCCGCCCGCGGTTCGGTGCGGGCTTCGGTCCGAGGTTCGCGCCGCGGTTCCCGCCGGGTTTCCGTGCGGGGAGCGCGGGTGTCGCCGTCCGAGGTCACGGTGGTGATTGGGGCCGTGACCCCGCCGTCCGCCCCGGGGACCGGCGCGGCGCTGCCCCGTACCTCGGTGTCGAGGGCGGTGCAGACCGGATCGGTCGAGTTGGGCATGCAGACGAACATCTCGATGCGGCGGTTGGTGGCTTGGCGGCCGCGGACCTCGTCGGTCAGGGCGGTCCCTCGGATGCCGTCCCGGTTCAGCATGGTGACTTCCGCGCGGGTCATGCTGTGGGCGTCCCCGCGGCGGCCGGAAGCCTGGTCGTAGTAATAGACCAGGTTGGTCTCTCCGCGGCCCAGCGGGGTGACCATCGCCGGATCGACTCCGTAGAAGATCAAGGCGTCGCGGATCGCCTGGGCGCGGCGCAGCGAGAGGCGCTGGTTCATCGCGTCGTCGCCCCGGCTGTCGGTATGGCCGACGATGTAGAAGTGGGCGCCGCGCATGTCGGGCGAACGCAGGGTCTCGGCGATGCCGCGGATGACCTCGAGGCTGGGCGAGTATTCCTCGCCGCGGCCCGCGGTGGTGTCGCCCGGGGCCCGGCGCGTCCTGGGGAAGATCGAGCTGAAGGCGTCCTCGATCTCCGCCTGCGGGCGGATCTCGCCGCGGTGGTCGCGTCCCCAAGCCTCCGCCGCCGTGTTGATCGGGGCGATGTCGGCGTCGCGCACGGAGACGCGGTCCGGGGCGCCCATCGGGCGGGCGGTGATGAAGTGGATCTCGGAGAGCCTCGTGATGGCGCGGATCAGGCTGGGCGCCGCCGTGGTGGGCACGCCCAAGCGGACCAGGGCCATGCGGACCAGGCCGTCGATCAAGCCGCGCTGCTCGCGCAGGTCGGCGCGCTCGTCCTCGAGGCTGGTGCGGAGCGTCTCCAGGGAGTCGCAGTCCGAGGGCAGGGGCTCGGGGACGTCGACGCCGGTGACCTCGCGGAAGGAGTAGGGATCGAAGTCGTCCGGGAAGATGGTGCGGGCCGCGATCGTGCGGTTGTCGGCCGTCGAGGGGTCGAAGTCGTCCGGGAAGACCTCGCGGGCCTGGCGGGCGCGCTCGGCCGGATCGGTGACCGGGTTCTCCGCGCGGCTGCGCAGGTAGCTGCCGTAGAGCCGGCGCAGCTGCTCGACCACCTCGGCGCGGGGCGTGGGGGTCTCGCCGCCGAGCTGGCGCTCGACGTGCTGGGCCAGGGCGGTGCGTAGGGATTCGACCAGCTGTTCTTGAGTCACGCCCTGAACTTCCAACTGGGTGCGGATGCTCTCGAGGAAGACCGCGTTTTGGGTGTTTTCCTCGCGGAGGCCGGCGTTTTCGGACTGAAGGCTGTGGATGCGCTGGACGATCTCGCCGCGGCGGTCGACCGAGCAGGCCTCGGAGACCACCGTCGGGTTCGGGGCCAGGGCGCCGCGGAAAGTGAGGGCGCCGCCCAGCTCGACAAAGCCGCTGTTATGCGCGCTGCCGAAGACCGTGGGGTTGGCCGCATAGAAGTCGAGGCCCAGCTCGACGGAGCCGACGCGGACATTCAAGAGATTCAAATCGGCTCGCGGGGTCAAGGCGAAGCCCAGTTGGTCGTGGAGCTGGAAGCCCCCGTCGACCGTCGAGGTACCGAAGCCCACGCCCAGGCCGACTTCGATGCCGAATCGGCTGGGACCGGCGACGGGGCCGCGACCCCAGGCCCGGCTCCAATCGAGCTCGAAGCGGGGCGCGAGGCTGAATATATTGACATGGCTTCCGGAGGTGTTTTCTCCGCCGTTCACCCGATTGTAGCCCAGCAAGCCGCCGAGGCGCGGGCGGACCGTGCCTCGGGTCAGGTCGTAGAGGGCGCCGCCCGCGACGCTGAAGCCGATCCAATCGCCGAATTGCGAAATCGGTTGGTAGGCGAAGGGCACGGCGTTTCTTCCGCCATGATCCGCCGCTCCCAGGGAGGCGCGTCCGAACAGGGTCACTTGTTGGGGATCGTCCGTCGCGACCGCGGCGCTGTCGGTGCCGGCATCGCCGGTCGAGTGATTAGGGCTGCTGGAGGTATCGACGGAGGCGTCCGAGATCGGGGCCCCGGCGTCGGGAGAGGTTGCGGAGGCGTCGACGCTCGCGTCGCGCGAAAGAGGGGGGGTCATAGCCGTACTCCTTGGCTG